>CAZCGB010000060.1:0-9885 GCA_964498045.1 uncultured Isosphaeraceae bacterium | reverse complement strand
CAGCAGTTGATCTTGACCGCTTACGGGCACGCGCCCCAGCGGGCGATGACCAGCAGCAGGTCGCTGACGTTCACCTGGCCGTCGCCTGTGGGCGGGCCGACGGGGGCGACGTCGCCGACGCAGCCGATCGGCGGCGAGCCGCACGGGCCCCAGTGCGAGATCACCGACAGCAAGTCCGACACATTGACGTTGTGATCGCCGTTCACGTCGCCGGGGCATTGCGGCAGTTCGCACTCGTCGGGGATGCCGTTGCCGTTCACATCGGCGCTGGTGCCGGTGGCGACGTCGCATTCATCAGCGACGCCGTTGTGATTGCAGTCGGTGATGGGCCCGCCGCCGGTGCCGCCACTGAGATACGCGCCGCCTGCGTCATTGCCCGTGGCGGCGTCGGGATTGTCGCGCTGCCACGCGCCGGCGAGCGCGAGCGTGCCGTCGATGGCCACGGCGAATCCCATCTGATCGTTGGCGACGGCATTGGGCGCGCTGAGCTTGGCATCCTCGCTCCAGCCGCCGGAGCCGCGACGGTACACGTACGCCGCGCCTGCATCGAGCGCGCCCGCGTCGTCGGTGTACGCGCCGACGATCAACTCATCGGCGTCGGCGTCGATCGCCACGCCGAAGTTGGCCTCCGCCTCGGAATCGCTTGCAACGATCTTCGTCTCCTGCGTGAACCCCGCGCCGCTGTCGGCATACACGTACACCGCGCCGGAATTCGACACCAGGCCGTCGTCCTTCCACGCGCCGACCAGCGCCAGCCGCGTGGTGGCGTCGGGGAATGATATAGCCACGGCGAAGCCCGCCTGATCCTCGGTCGCCGCGTCGTTGGCCACGAGCTTGGGCAACTGCGTCCACGAACCGGCTCCCACCTTGCGGTAGACATAAGCCGAACCCGCGTTGCTGGCGATGTCATCATCATGCCAGTTGCCGGCGATGGCGTAGCCGTCACCGTTGGGGGCGAAGCCGAGATCGACGGATTGGCCGAAGTTGTCATTGGCGGCGGGATCAGCGGCGACGAGCTTCTGCTCCTGCGTCCAGCCGCCCGATGCCCCGCCCGAACCGGTCTTGCGGAAGATGTACGCCGACCCCGAGTTTGATCCGCCATCGTCATCGTTGGGCGCACCGACGCAGATCGCATCGCCGGCGATGGCGACGCTGCGGCCGAATGAATCGCCGCCCGCCAGATCGGTGGATTTGACCTTGCCTTCGTACGCCCATGTATTCGCGCCCGAGCGACGGAAGACATATGCGGAGCCGCAATCGCGGCCGGCGTCGTCGTCGAGATAAGAACCGATGACCGCGACATCATCGGCGCCATCGACAATGTCAACGGCAATCCCGAAGCGGTCGTTGATCGCCGCATCGGGAGCCACGAGCTTGGCTTCCTCTTCCCAGACGCCGGAAATCGCATTGAACTTGAAGATGTACGCGGCGCCGGCATCAGAGGCGGCCTGATCATCGGTGTACGCGCCAATGATCGCGACCTGGCCATCAATCGCCACCGACGAGCCGAAGCGATCGCCGGCATTGAAATCGCTCTGTGAAAGCAGGGCCGGCGCAGGCCAGCTTGTGCCGCCGACGAATGGCACGGTCGCGCGGAATTGCGCGACCACCGGCCCCGTGGCGTTGAGCGAAGCGGCGTTGTCAGCCTGCGTGCCAACGGTCCCCTGCGGCACGCCCGTGGGCTGGCCCTGATAGAGGATGTTGGGATTGCTGAAGTACCCGATGCGCGAGCCCGGCGCGTATGACATGATGGTGCGGTACAGCGTGCCGTTGTCGCCGGTGAACCGATGACCATACGACCACGGGAACGCGGGCGAACCGCCGGCGTTGTCGTGATCGTGATGGCAGCCCATGTTGTGGCCGAGTTCGTGCTGGAAGGTGAAGCCGCCGGTGGCGCAGCCGACGTTGGTGACGGTGAAGGCGTATTGCGCGAAGGCGGTGTTGATTTCGGTGTCGCCCATGAGCCAGCCGATGCCGCAGATTCCGCCGTTGGTGTGGCTGATGAGCATCGCGACCATGTCGGCCCCGTACTGGTCGCGCAGCGCGTGGACTTCGTCGTATGTGCCGTCGGCGGTGTCGGTCAGCGCGCTGAGCGTGGCGTTGAAGCCGGTGAGCTCGCTGGCGGTCTCGGCCATGTGCACAATGCGGATGCGCTGGGCGACGTTGCTGTTGAGATACGACAGGTTGGTGGCGTCTTCGAGTCCGAGGATGATCGCTTCCATCGCGGCCGTTCCGCCCTGCTGCGCCGCAGCCTCCGGCGAATACACAACCATGACATCGATCAGCGGACCAGGGCAGTTCTGAAATCCGGCGATGCCGCCTTCATTGCCCCGCTCATTTCCCAGCTGAATCTGCCCGTTCACCTGACCCGGCGCAACAGGCTTGAGTGGTCCGCGGTTCTCCTGCGACTGGGCCTTGCCGCAGCCGCAAGGCAGGAAGTTGTTCTGGTCGATCTCCTCCACCACCTGACCGAGATTCTGCCGTGAGCCGAAACGAAAATCGCCAACGTTGGGAGCGTTCACGGTTCCCCACAGCAGCCCCTTGTGCAACACGAGGATGACGGTTCGCTTCGCCTCTCCCGGCACATGGCCCTGCCAGTGCCAGGTGTCCACGTGGCTCTGCCACGCGTCATCCACCAACACCGGCAGCGAGACGTCGTTGAACAGGTTAAGACGCAGATCCTTGCCGAGACGCAGCGCATCCAGTCCGGCCTCATCGAATTGAACAGGCCGGCGGCGCTTGACCGCGATCATGTCGCCGGGATGGTCAACCACCATCGACGCCGCGTCGCTGAACAGCGTCACCGGCCGCGCCTGGGCTGAAACGAGCTCGGCGGGAACGAGCATTGCGAAGGCGGAAACAACGAGCGCGGCAATGGCGCGCGGAGCACGGGAGCCTTGGAAGGCGCTTCGGATAGGCATCTTCATCCTTGATCTGTCTCGAGAATCATCGATCGGGCGGGGGGCTGCACAAGACTAACACCAGACGCGGCAAATCCAAACGCCGGTTGCAAAAGTCGTTTGGGAAGTCCGGGCGATCCGGGAGAGGCCTTGAAACCTGAAGAGCCGCATGTGCGCTGGCGACAGGGTCGAACCCTTCTCCATGTCCAGATCAGGACTGAACCGTGTAATTCAGCTTCGTGATCGCCTCGAAGATCGCCGACTGCTGCGATGGATTCGTGGTCTGTACGTCCACGGTTCCCGCGACGTGGCTGGCGTGGACTTCCCGTACGCCCGGGAGGCGTTTCACCGTCTCGGTGATGGCCTCCTCGCAGCCTTCGCACACCATGCCCTGGACCTTGAAATGCAGTGTTGTGACTTGCGCCACGCTGGCGATGTCGGCTGGGGCGGATGGGGCGCGGTCGCAGCCGACGAAGGCCAGGGAACAGAGGATTGATAGGAAGACCATGTGCCGCGGCATGGTTTGATCGTATGCGCGTGCACGTGAACTTGCGCGGCGAAGCCGCAAGCGGCTGAGGACGCGCTCAGGTCTTGATGATCTTCGCCTTCTTGTACTTGCCGCTGAGGATCTTCTCCGAAGGCGCGCCCATCCAGTCTTCCAGGACAGCCGCATACACGCAGCGGAAGTCGACGCTGAACTTCAGGTCGCCTTGATCGAGATCGGTCAGCGATGGCAATTCGCCAAGCAGGCCGGGCTTGACCATGTCACCCATGAGGTACATGGGCGCGGCTGTGCCGTGATCGGTTCCGCCGGATGCGTTCTGTGCCACGCGTCTGCCGAACTCGCTAAAGCACATGGTCAGCACGCGACCGTTATTGCCCTGCTCCTTCAAGTCCTTGTGGAAGGCGTTGAGCGCATCGCCGAGCTGCCGCATGAGGTTGCCATGCGAACCGAGCTGGTTGGCGTGCGTGTCGAACCCGCCGAGCGAGACGTAGTACACGCGCGTCTTCATGCCGTCGCGGATCATCGCGCCGACCATCTGCAGTTGCCTGGCCAACTGGCTGTTGGGGTACTGCACCAGCGGCCGCTTCGCTACAGCTGCCCGAATGCGTTCGGAAGAGAGCTGTGCATCGAGCGCGGTACGGGTGAGGAACCCGAGCTGGCTGTCTTCTGAGACGCCCTGCAACTCGCCTGCGCGGTTCAACTCCTGATACGGCTGCTTGAGCGCGCCATCCTTTGTCAGGTCCTCGCCCAGCCAGCGGAACAGCTCGGGCGATTCGAACGACACCGGCTTCTGAATCTGGCCCTGCATGGCGAGCGGCGCGTCGCGGCCGACGGCGACTTCGCCCTCGGGCAGCGGCGTGCCGTTGCAGGTGCAGTCGAAGTAGCGGCCGATCCAGCCGTGGCCCTGCGCATCAGTGTCCGCGGTCTGCCAGATGTCCATCGACGTGAAGTGCGAGCGGTTGGGATTGGGATAGCCGACGCCTTGAATCACGCTGGCGACGCCGTCGTCCATCAATTCCTTGAGCCCGGTGAGGTTGGGGTGCAGGCCGATGCCGTCGGAGCCATCGATCTTCAGCGCGCCCTGCTGATTGCCCTGCGACTTGCCGGGCTGTGGAATCGCGATGGCCGGCCGCGCCTTGTAGTACGCGCTCGAACCGTAGGGAATAACCGTGTTCAAACCGTCGTTGCCGCCGCCGAGCTGCACGACCACGAGTACGCGGTCATCGGGCACGCCCGGTTGCGATGACAGGAACGACGCGTATGGATTGAGCATGCCCTTCGCCGAGTTCTGGATGAACAGCGGCGCGGTCGCAGCCATCGAGATGAACCCGATGCCGTGCTGAAGGAACATGCGGCGGGAGAAGGCGGGATGACGAAGGTCGGACATGGGCAGGTTCCAAGTGGCCCGGGCGTCTCGCCCGAGCGAGTCACGAACGACAACCAAGCGACGCACGGGCGAAACGCCCGTGCCACCGATCAACTCAACACAACTGATACTCCGGCATCGCGGCGATCAACGACAGCAGTCCAACAAGCATCGGCGGATCAATCTTGCCGCCGTTGGCGTTCACGAATTCCACCAGCACCTTGATGCGCTCCTGATGGGGCTGCGTGCCAAGGTTGAAGCGCAGCAGGTACGCCACGACATCTTCGACGGTCGGCCCGCCGTCGCCGCCGGCCTCCGTTGATTGCTCCTCCAAGGCCGCAATCAGATGCGACGGATCGTACTCGCGGCCATCAGCTTCCCACTCATAGGAATCGGGGCGACGACCGGTGATCAGGTAGATCAGCAGGTTCTGCCGCACGAACAGCGTCGAGGTGTTGATCCATGCGCGGCCGCCGTCCCAGCCTTTCACGCTCGGCGGAAAGAAGAGGTTCTGGCCCATCAGATCGCAGGCGCTGGCCAAGGCGGCGAGATTCCGCGCCGGCGTGTGCAGGCTGCGGATCGCCTGCACCGTCAATTGCGTCGGGTTCTTGATCAATGATGCGCAGTTGGATTCGTCGTAGAAGTGCTCGCTCTTGAACAGCGTCTTGAGCAGCGGCTTGATCTGGTAGTTGGCGTCGCGGAACGACCTGGCCCACTTGGTGATGAACGCCTGGCGGTCCTTGTCGGGGTCGCCGGGCAGGTCGTTGACCATGTAGCGGTACAGCTTCCAGCAGATGAACTCGCTGGGGATCTTCGTCGCGAGGATGATGCGGCAGAAATCGATGCCGTCCCAGTTTCCGGACTGGCCGAGGATGGTCTTGTTGCCTGTGTCGTGCGCCTGGGCGCGGAATTCGAAGGCATCGTCGTTGAAGCCGTAGCCCGTGAGCGCGCGGGCGCCTTCCTTGATGTCCTTCTCGGTGTACAGGTTGCCCTCGCCGAGCGTGAAGAGCTCCATCAGCTCGCGGGCGAGGTTCTCGTTGGGTTTCTCTTTCCGGTTCTGATCGTTGTTGAGGTACTTGAGCATCGCGGGATCGCGCACGATGCCGTACACCAGTTCCACGAACGAACCCGTGGCGTTGGCGCGGAAGAACTGGTTCTGCTGAAACATGTGGTACGAGTCTTCGATCGAGCGGTACCCGGTCGCGAAGTGCCCGTGCCAGAACAGCGTCATCTTCTCTTCCAGGGGTCGAGGCGTTTCGATGATGCGCTTGAGCCACCACTTCTGCATCTCGGCGATCTGCCGGCGATCCTCGGCCTGGCGCTGCTGCCGCTCCTGGCGATACTTCTCCAGCGCAGCTTCATTGCCCGAGCGACGCGCCTGTTCGACTTCCATGCGCTCCTCCGAATTCGCAGGGCGCATGATGTCCTTGTTGAACGCGTCGGCCTTGATGGGCTCGGCATCCACCTTCTCATACTCGACGATGTAGTCGACCGCAGCGTCAAGCCCCATGTTCGCCAGCGCGCGGGCCTGCGCGGGAGTGCCGCCGAAGCCGGCGCGATTCAGAAGGTGAACGGCTTTCCAGTAATCAAAGTCGTTCTTGTCCAGCGGCTTGAGCGATGGATTGATCGGCATGGGCGACTGCTCCAGCATCCCTCACAAGTTGGAACGGCGACCGACGACATGGTATTTCGGAAGAACGGTCGGAAACATGTCGATCGCCCAGACAGTGATAGAACCGACTGATCCCAAACATCCCTGATTCACCCAATATCGGCCGTCCCGATCACACTCCCCGAAGTCCGCACCGCGATCTCATTCAACAACGACCGGCGTGGCGGCTGGCCTATTCCCTGGCAAGCCGGGCCTTCAGGCGCAAGGCGTTTCCAATGACCGTCACGTCGCTGAACCCCATGGCTGCCGCGCCGATCAGCGGTCCATAGGGCCCCAGCAGACCCAGCGCGGCCGCGGGAATCGCCGCCGCGTTGTAGACGAACGCGAAGAACAGGTTCTGCTTGATTGTCCGCAAGGTCTGTCGGGCGATGTCGATGGTGTCGGCTACGGCGGCAACGCGATCGCCGGGGATGACCACATCCGCCGATTCAATCGCGATGTTCGTGCCCGAAGCCATCGCGATGCCCAGATCTGCGGCGGCCAGCGCCGCGGCGTCGTTGATGCCGTCGCCCACCATCACCACCCCACCATCTCCCGCACCGTCATCACCCGAAGCCGCTCGCGGCTTGGCCGCGGAACACCTCTCAACAAACTCCACCTTTCCCAGTGGCGACGCCTCCGCCACCACTTCATGCTTCGTCAACCCCACGCGCTCGCCCACCGCCTCTGCCGCGGACCGGCGGTCGCCCGAAAGCATCGTCACCTTCACCCCCAACGACTTCAGCCGCGCAATGGCGGCCGAAGAATCAGCACGCGGCTCGTCAGCGACGGTGATCGTTCCGAAATCCGACCCATCGACGATGACGCGGCAGGTCGCCTGCGTGTCCTTCAACACCTCGACGCGTTGACCTTCGACTTTGCCGCGCACGCCTTCGCCGGCGATCGCGTGGAATTCACGGACGGCCGGCACATTGATGCTACGCTCGCGCGCCGCCGCGACGATCGCCTTTGCGATCGGATGTTCGCTGGGGGTCTCCACGGCCGCGGCCAGGCGCAACAACTCCTCCTCCGACAACAAAGGTGTCTGACACCTTTTCGTTGTGACGCTCATCGCAGTCACCTTTGGTCGGCCAACGGTGAGCGTGCCGGTCTTGTCGAAGATGACGTGCGTCACGCGACCGGCGGTCTCGAGGGCCATCGCCGATTTGATCAAGATGCCGCGCCGGCTTGCCGCGCCCGCGCCGACCATGACCGCCATCGGCGTCGCCAGGCCCAGCGCGCACGGGCAGGAGATGATCAGCACCGTGCACATCGCGATCACGCCGCGCGTGAAGTCGCCGGCAACTGACCAGCCGACGATCGTCAACAGCGCGATGATCAACACCGTGGGCACGAAGATTGACGCGATGTAATCCGCCAATCGCTGAATGTCCGCCTTGCTGGTCTGCGCGGCCGTCACCATTTCAGCGATGCGCGAAATCGTCGTATGCCGGCCATCGACTTTTGCTTCAACGATCAGTTGCCCGGTGGTGTTCATCGAACCGGCGACGACATTCGCGCCGGCGCGCTTGGGCACCGGAATCGACTCGCCGGTGACGATCGATTCATCGACATCGCTGGAGCCGTCGATCACGATGCCATCGACCGGAACGCGCGCGCCTGGGCGGATAAGCAGATGGTCGCCGGGCTGGACGTCGGCGCTGCGCCTGCGCGACATGTCCAAAAGTCCAAAAGTCAACAAGTCCACATGCTGGCCATCAGTTGCACCTGGGCTGTGGAGTTGTGGACCTGTGGACTTGTGGACTCTTTCGGTCAGTATCTCCGCTTCATCCGGCTGGAGCTGCAGCAGCTCACGCACCGCCGCGCCTGCCTTCGCGGTCGCCCTCGCCTCCATCCAGTGGCCGAGCGAGATCAATCCGAGCAGCGCGGCGGCCTCTGCGAAGTACAGCGGCTGATCGTGCAACTTGCCAAAGAACCTCGCGATGAAGACCACCAGCGAGAACACATATGCCGCGGTCGCGCCGATGGCGATGAGCGTGTCCATATTGGTCGCGCCACGCTTCGCCGCGCTCCATGCCGAGCGGTAGAACCCGCCACCCGCCGCGATCATCACGATCGTCGAGCCGGCGAGCATCACCCAATCCATCCAGCCGACCGCGTGGTCCGCATGCCAGCCTGCGGCCTTGCCGATCCAGTGCAACGATTCCAGCGGCACCCAGACGCTGATGGCGATGATGGCCCGGCGCTTCCACAACCGCTCATGTTCGATCTGCCTCGACTCGATTTCGCTGCGCAATTCTGAGATCGCCGGCAGGTCATGAATCGGCTGCGCCTCGAACCCCTGCTCGCGAATGGTCCGCGCAATGTCGTCTGCGTCAAGGTTTTCACCCTGCACCATCGCCCGGCCGTCGATCACGTTCACCGCCACATTCGTCACGCCGGGCTTGGATTCAATGGCTCGCTGCACAGTCGCGGCGCAACTGGCGCAGGACATCCCATCGACTTTCAGGGTCAATCCACGTGCGGGATTGTGAACGCTCGCCATGCCGCCGTGGTGTGCATGCTCATCAACATGGTGGTCGTGCAATACGGGCATGACAGCAGATCGCGGCATGAAAGGATGATATGAACGGGACAGGAATTCGAGTTCTTCGTCGGCGACGTGCGGGTTTTGTCCCGCCAATGAGCCAGATTCGCATGAACGTGCAGCAACCGACCAGGCGGCTCATGCCATGTGGGAAAGATGGTGAACCCGTTGCAACCTCCCTCATGATTGGAATTGTTCTAAGGACGGTGCGATTTCACGCATCGAGCGCGCTGTGATCCAAAAAAACCGGATGTTTCGTTCTTTGGATTGGCCAATCGCGGCGTATATTCATGACAGCTCAGCCAACGGCGGCAAGCGTGCCACGCCCGGTCCACGCTTCGCGCCTTGCCTGCGACAGGATGGACAGGGTCAAGACCCGGCCTCCAAATCGTCGGCTTCCAATCTGGAAAGATCATTCGCATGCCTCAACATCGTTCTCGCTTCGTCGCTCAGGGCTCCGCTGTCCGCGCCGCCAGCGGACTCGCGCTGCTCGCTTCGTTCTCGTCGTTCGTCAGCGCGGGGACTGTGGTCTATCCAACCCCACAAGCCCGATCCGGCCAACCGGTGCTCGGCCTCACTGCTGATCAACGCCAGCGGTTCTTTGCCGGACAGACCGATTACAGTCACACATTCGTCGAGACCGAGGGCCTGGGCCCGATCTTTAACAAAGCGAGTTGCGCCAACTGCCACAACAACCCCGTCGGCGGCACGGGTTCGCAGGCGGTGACGCGCTTTGGTTTCGCTGACAAGGGCGGATTCGATCCGATGGCGTCGATGGGCGGCTCGCTTCTGCAGGCACTGGCCATCAGCGAACCATGCCTGGAAGTCATTCCGCCGGGAGCAAATGTCACCTCGCCGCGCATCACCAACGGCACTATGGGCTACGGCCTGGTGGAAGCCATCCCCGACAGCGCG
>CAZCGB010000059.1:0-9967 GCA_964498045.1 uncultured Isosphaeraceae bacterium | reverse complement strand
ATGTCGAGCATCGCGGTGCGCTGCGCCTGCACAGCGGTCAGGCGCGACTGCAGGACCGTCTTGCCGCGGCCTTCGATGGCCAGCAGGCCCTCGATCAGTTGCGCGGTGTTGATGCCGCTGACCAGTCCGACTCCGGTGGTGATCGTTCCCATGGTGCGCGCGTCTCCGTGGCGTGGTCGTCGCTCTCAGGCGGCCTTGCGCAGGCGCGTCGACGATGCGCCGTTGTCCCAGGTCGGCTCGTGCAATCCGCGCCGTTGCAGCAACAGCATGTCCGACGCCCATGAGGCGAGCGTGCGCTGGAACATCGCCCGGGCCCCGCGGGCCGCGTCGTGCGCTTCCGCTTCGCTGGCGGCGGCCATCATGATCGGCTGGCCAGCGGCGAAGTCGGCGACGGGGGTGAGGGGGTTTTCGTTGTCGAAAGGCATGGCGGGTCTCCAGCGCGCAGGACGAATCAGCGTGCATCGCGCTCGAACAGCAGGGGCAGCAAACCGCGATCCTTGTCTTTGGTTTGTGCGCGCAATGACGCCACCATGTCTTTCGACGCTTTCGCCCGCGTTCTTTGGTTCCGGAAACAGGTTTCTCGCGCAATTCCTGCGCCGCGCAATTCTTGCCTTCGTGTTTCATTCCGACTTGGTCGGCGAATCCAGCGGCCGGATGCCGCGCTCCAGCACTTCCTCGCGCGTCGATCCTTTATGCGTGATGATGCGGTCCCAGTCGTCATCGCGCAGCTTCACCCACTCCAACTCATCAAACGGCTTGTCCGCCGCCTGGCCGGGCGCGGGAATCCAGATGTCCTTCCAACGGATGTTCTTCGCCGCCTCAACGCCCCCTAGGCTGCTCCACACGCCGATGGGAGGCTTCGCGCTGCGCACGTGCAGGTTGGTGATGGTCACCGCGTCGCAGCCGGGCATGAACTCGAAGGCGTTGGACCAGTCCTGATCAAGATCCATCCAGCAGTCGGCGATGATCACGTTGCGCACATGCCCGTCGGGCAGGTCAGGATTGTCGGGGTTGATCGAGAACCAGTTGCGGCCGCCCATCAGCTTCACGTTCCGCAGTTCGATGTTCTCGCCCATGAGCACCCAGAGCGTGGTCTTGTCGGCGAGGCGCGAATCGATGACCGTGTCGCTGATGCGGATGTTCTTGCCCGACGCGATGCGCAGGCCATGCTGTGTGGCGTTGGCGGCTTGCTTGAGCACGGTGTTGCGGATCCACCAGTTGCTCGCGCCGTCGATGTAGCCGCCGTACTCGGTGCAGTCGGTGGCGGTGAGGCCGTCGATGAGCACGCGCTCGGCTTTGGCGCCGTTGTTGACCAGGAACGCACAATCGGGTGAATCGCTCTGGGATTTGCCGATGCGGACATCGCGGGTGTTGTCAAGGAGGATCTTCTCGCGCGTGAGGTTGTAGCCGCGCGAGACGTCTGTGCCGGGCTCGATGACGGGCAATGTGAACTTTGCGTCAGCCGCGGCCTTGGGATTCCACTGGGCCTTGACGGGTTCGGGGCTTGCGAACGGCAGGCCGTCACCGCCGTCACGGGATTCCGCGCCGTTTGGGTTATCGCTTGAGCGCGAGGCGACCACGCCGATGCCGCCGAAGATCGTCAGGATCAGCAGCGGAACTGCGGTGATGATGAGGGTGCGGCGTGTCATCGCGGAATCGTAGACCAGATCGCGCACCACAGCCGGATCGTCAAGCGACGTCGCCGCGTCGCGCGAGGCGCATTCGCATGTACAGCACGCACGCCAGCACACCAGCGTAGAACAACGTGTCAACAATGAAGCCGATCCAGATCGGCCGCAAGGGGATGGCGATTGGCGTCGATTCCCGACCAATGAAAACGACATCGCTTGAAGTCTGCACGCCCGTCCGCGGCCCTTCCGTCAAGCCTGCCCAGTCAATGCCTTCAAACGCGTACATGGGCCAACCGGCTCGTATGCGGCAAGTCCCGGTCCAACCGCCCACCGTGGCATCCTTCATGTAGCCGGCCGACTCCACCCCGCCGTTGGTGGTCATGGTGAGATGCTCAAGCCCGGGCCAGGTTCGGGTCTTGACTATGGAAAGGCGATCCAAGCTGGTGTTGCTGCAATTAGCCATCAACCACGATCTGTCACCCGGATCATTCCTGCGCAGATTTGTGAGAGGCCACGATGGGGCCACGGCTGACGCGAGCAATGAGACGCCGCTGGTCATCGCCGCACCCAGAATCAGTGTCAACACAATGAGGGTTTCAGGACGGTGACGCCATAATTTTGGCGCAAGCGGCAGGGCCTGCTCGGCGCGCGCGAATGCGGGTATGCGCGCTCCGCATTCTGAACAGCGGTCGCTCACGCCCGCGGGATACGCGCACCGGGCGCATCGGCCGTTGTGCAGGCGATGCAGGCCACGCACGCAACGCGTGCCTCGAATGACCAACAGCAGTATCAGCGCGAAGAAGACTGAATTGAGGATCATTCCTGGCCAGATGATCCAATTCGGAATCGTCAGCGAGCCGAAGCGCCACACGCCGTACTCGCGGGTGGTCCATTGGCTTGAACTCCAGCTTTCGTATTTGAACGCGGCCCACGGAAACCCCGAGAGACTCCGCGTCGCGACGTTGATTGAATTCAGCGTTGGCTGATTGGCCTCCAATTGTTCGTACAGCGTCCGCGTTTCGAGCCCCATGCTCGAGTGCATGCTGGCGCCGAACGGCTCCGCTGCGAATCCAGCCGGGGCGCCCTCTCGCCACCATCGCCGATCCGCGTCAGTCAGCTTCACGAAACAGCCCCATTGGTTGCCGATGCGCGGCAGCACGAACAGCGTCATCAGCACGCTGATCACCGCGCCGGTGACGAGGTACCCAAGGAAGATCGCCAGCCGTCGACGCATGCAGGCATTCTCGACGCTGGCTTGCCGAAGTGCCATCGTGTCCGAGGCGCCTCCTCATTGGAATCACGCAATGCGGCACAGGGAGGTGCCGTCTCGCTGATCTCCTACACTATGCCCGTGCTTGTGCTTCACGTCGTCCAGGGCCCGCAGCGCGGGCGGAAGTTTGAGCTGCCGGCTCATGAGCCGCAGTTGATCGGGCGCTCGTCCGAGGCGCTGCCCATCGCCGACGCCACCGTCTCGCGCCGCCACGCCGAACTCACGCCCGACGACGGCCGCTGGTTCCTGCGCGACCTCGAATCGGCCAACGGCACGTTCGTCAACGGCAAGCGCATCACCAAGCGCATCGAGCTCGCGCCGGGCGACCAGGTCCGCTGCGGCGCGACCACCATGGTCTTCGCGCTCGCGCCCGACGATCAGCCCAATGACACCGTCGCCCTGCTCGATCCCGATCGCTTCGACGTGACGGTGGAAAGCAGACAGTCTGCGATCGTCGGCGACAGCGAGCCGCTGCGCATGGCCGGCGAGGAGACCAGCGAAGGGCAGGCGGCTGCGGAACATCTGCGGCTGATCTACGCGCTCACCGCGCTGACTTCCAGCACGATCGACCGAGATGAGCTGCTCAATAAGGTCATGGACCTCGTCTTCAACGAGTTCCGCCCCGAGCGCGGCTTCATCCTCATGCAGGACTCCCCCACCGCACGCCCGCGGGCGGCCGTCGTGCGCTATCGAACCAAACCCAAGACGCTGGATGAAGGCCGCATCCCCGTCAGCCGCACCATCGTGCAGCACACGCTGGAAAAGGGCGAAGGCGTCCTTTCCACCAACGCCATGAACGACCAGCGCTTCCGCTCGGGCGACAGCGTGCAGGACTACGGCATCCGCTCGGCGATCTGCGTACCCATCCGCACCGCTGAGCGCACCTTCGGCGTCATCCACATCGATTCATCGCTTGCGAACTTCACCTTCGCGCCGCAGCAATTGCGGCTGATGAACGCCGTCGGCCAGCACACCGGGCTCGCGCTGCAGTCGGCTGAGGCGCTGAGCCACATGATGAAGACCGAGCGCCTGGCGGCGATGGGCGAGACCGTCGCGTCGCTCAGCCACTCGATCAAGAACATCCTGCAGGGCCTGCGCGGCGGAGCAGACGCGGTGGAACTCGCGCTGAACAAGAAGGACCTGAAGCTTGCGGAGGAAGGCTGGCCAATCCTCGTGCGGAATCTTGATCGCATTTACGCGCTGACGCTGAACATGCTCATGTGGGCCAAGCCGCGGACGCTGGAGATCGACATGATCTCGCTGCCGCAGCTTCTGCATGAGGTTTCGGAACTGATCCAGCCGCAGGCCGAGCGGAAGAAGGCGACGCTGACGGTTGAGGCCGACGACGGCATGCCGCCGATTCCGGCCGACGCTTCGGGAATGCACCAGGCGCTGATGAACGTGCTGACCAACGCGGTGGAGGCGGTGCCCAGCAAGGGCGGCGCGATTCATGTGCGTACGGCGTTTGATCCGGAGAAGCATGAGGCGCGGATCATGATCAGCGACAACGGCCCGGGCGTGCCCGCGGATGTGCGCGAAGCGATCTTCGAGCCATTCATGACCACCAAGGGCCAGCGCGGCACGGGTCTCGGGCTGGCGGTGACGCGCAATATTCTCCTGCAGCACGGCGGACGAGTGGAATTGTCGGATACGCCGGGCGGCACGACGTTCGTGCTCGTGCTCCCCAGCGACCGCACGCCCGCGATGGATCTGGGCGACACGCGCCTGCCGCGCGCGCTGCAGGCGACGGAAGTTGAAGAAGACGATGAATTCACCTGACGAAATCCCTCCAGAGATTATCACACTCGCGCTTCATTCGTGCGCCGCGCTTGCCGATTGAGAACCCACGCCTATGATGCGTTCGTCTGTGCATCAGGTGGATCAGAAGCGAGGTTTTCGCCGCATGCGTCATCCTTTCGGCACGTCCCATTCTTCTCAAGACGACCTCGCCCGCATGGCTGCGACCGGCGGCGCGACGCCGTCCTGGCCCGCTCCCGGCGCGTGGCAGGGCCCGTACGCGGGCATTCGCGAGTCGGCGGCCCACACCGGCATCTTGCCGCACTATCCGCCAGACATCGTCAACGCCGTGAACTACCAGCGCACGCGCGAGATGTCGATCGACGAGCTGCTGCTTGAGAACCGCGTCATCTTCCTGATCGGCGAGATCAATCACGTCTCCGCCGCCCGCGTGATGATGCAGATGCTGTATCTCGAGGATCAGAAGCGCGGCCAGGAGATCAACTTCTACATCAATTCTCCCGGCGGCGCGGTGGATGACACCCTCGCGCTGTACGACACCATGCAGTTCATCTCGTCGGATGTCGCCACCTACTGCGTCGGCCGGGCGTATTCCGGCGGCGCGGTGCTGCTGTGCGCGGGAGCCGCGGGCAAGCGCTACATCCTGCCGCACGCACAGGTGATGGTGCACCAGCCCTACGGCGGCGTGACGGGCCAGACCACCGACGTGCAGATCCAGGCTGAGCAGATCATCAAGTCCAAGCGCACGCTCAACGAGATCATCGCCAAGCACACCGGCAAGCCGGTGGAGCAGGTGGCCAAGGACGGCGAGCGCGACAAGTTCTTCTCCGCCCAGGAGGCCAAGGACTACGGCCTGGTGGATGAGGTGTTCGATCCGGAGAAGGCGAAGAAGGACAGGAAATGACAAGTCCAAAAGTCCACAAGTCGAAAAGTCCACATGGCTTGGGACGGCGGATTCTCCCTTTCAAATCGGCGACGCCAATTCAGCGCGCCTGTGGACTTTTGGACTTGTGGACTTGTTGACATGTCGACTCTGATTCCCATCGTCATCGAGAAGACCGGCCGCGGCGAGCGTGCGTACGACATCTACTCGCGCCTGCTCAACGACCGCATCATCTTCATCGGCGGGCCGATCACCGATGACCTCGCCAACGTCGTCATCGCGCAGCTGCTGTTCCTCGCCAATGACGATCCCAAGGGCGACATCAGCCTGTACGTCAACTCGCCCGGCGGCAGCGTGACGGCCGGGCTGGGCATCATCGACACGATGCACTTCGTCCCGCCCGACGTCTCGACGTACATCATCGGGCAAGCCGCATCGATGGGCTCGATCATCGCCACGTGCGGAGCCAAGGGCAAACGCTACGCCCTGCCGCACTCCAAGAACCTGCTGCATCAGCCGCTCTTGGGCGGCGTGCTGGAAGGACAGGCCACCGATCTGGAGATCGAAGCGCGCGAAATGCTGCGTCTGCGCGAGGTGCTCTTCCGCCTCTACGCCGACCGCACCGGTCAGCCGTATGAGAAGATCGCCGTCGACTGCGAGCGCAACAAGTGGCTCAACGCCGAGGAGATGCTCTCCTACGGCCTGGTCGATCGCGTGCTCGATCGCCTGCCCGAGGCGATGATCCCGCGCAAGCGCGAGATCAAGGACTGAGCCGCCCCACTTCTGTTTGACGCGTGAGCACCCGCCGGGGCATCGCATGCGCGGATGATCCCCGCCCACGCTTGTGGTTTCGCGCACTGCCCCCCGTTTTTGAATCCGTCGCTACCATGCGCAGCGATGCGGGCAATCACATTCATCGTGTTCCTGCTTGTCGCAACCTTTGCATTCACCGGGTGCGCATCCAGCGGCGGCGCGGTCGCGGCGGAGAACGATCGCCTGCGCGAGCGGGCCCTGACTCTTGAGAATGAGAACAAGACGCTGACCAGCCGCGTGGCGGAGCTGGAGACGCAACTGGCGCAGGCGAACCGCGCGCCGACCGCCGTCCCCGCCGACGTGCTCGCCAACACGCCGCACGTCACCGCCATTGCGCTCAGCCGCCTGAGCCAGGCAATGGACACCGACAGCGATGGCAAGCTCGACATGATCGCGCTGTACATGGAGCCGGCCGATGGGCTCGGCCGCTTCCTGCAGACCACCGGCAGCGTGTCCATGCACGCCGCTGTGCTTCCCGCCGAGGGCGCGGCCGTGACCATCGGCCAGGGCACGCTTGGGCCGAAGGAGCTGCGCGATGGCTATCGCTCGGCGTTCACCGGGCAGTATTACTCGCTGACGCTGCCGATCGACGCCGCCAAGATTCCCGCCGGCGCGACCGAATGCACCGTGCGCGTCGTGTTCACCGATGGCTACACCGGGCAGTCGTATTCAGCCGAACGCGTGATTGATCTGCGTTCGTAGTCTGCGGCAAGGGCGGCTGCGATCATGTTGTCCACAGCGCACCGGGCTCGCGCGTCGCTGACGAACGCGCTGGCGCGAGGTCGATATACTCCGATCATGCGGTCACGGAGGTCCGACAAACAGCATCTGCTCCTGCTCTTGACGCTGGGCGGCGCGGCCATCATCGCTTCGGGCGCATTGACCGGCTGCCAGGATGTGCTGTTTCCCAAGAATGCGCCGCGCACGCAGTTCACCAACTACGATCGCATGCGCAACGTGTACGCACCCGAGAAGGAACTCGACCCTTTGGGCCGCGAAGTGCCCAACCTGCGTGGCCGTCTTGCACCGCAGTGACGTCACGGGATTCAAGGCCGCATGGATTCGCGCCCAAGCCCATCACTCTTCCGCAACGCGGCAGTCCGTCTCATGACGGAAATGCGGTCAATTCCAATGTTTGAGCGGCAGGGCGACCGATAGATTCCTCACGCCCCGCCTGACCTGACGAACCGTGACTGCCAAGCGCTCGACATCCCGCCGTTCTCACTCGAGTGGACGCTCGCATCGCACCAAGGTCGTGTGGGGAACGTTCGCCCTGGCCATCGCCGCGGTGACCACCGTGCTCGCGCTGGTCCGGGAATCCAGCCCGCGTCCGGGCTTCCTGCTCACCAATGTGGATGTTCTCGGACGATCGAACGAGAGCGACCCGGTGTTTCAAACGCGGCGTCCGCTGGACCGCGAGCGCTGGAACAGCATCGTCATTCACCACTCCGGCGCGGCTGCGGGCGACGCCGACTCGCTGACGCGCGAGAGCCTCGCCGCCGGCCTCAAGGGCCTGGGCTACCACTTCGTCATCGGGAACGGCAACGGCATGGGCGACGGCGTCGTGCATGTCGGCTACCGCTGGATCGACCAGCTCCCCGGCGCCCACGTCAGCGGGCCGCAGCAGGATGAATACAACGAACGCTCCATCGCCATCTGCCTCGTCGGCAACGGCGACAAGCGCTCGTTCACCGACCGCCAGATGACCCAACTGGTCAGCCTTGTGCAGCGGCTGCAAGCCGAGCTGCACATCCCCGCGCGAAACGTCTATCTGCACCGGGACCTCTCGCGCGTGACCTCCAGCCCCGGCCGGTACTTCCCCACCGCCATGCTGCAGGATCAACTGCTCAACCAGTAGGCCGCGGCGTTTGAATCGCCAACTCGACAAGGGGCGTCCCGGGCGTTTGCCGCCACGGCGGGTTCGGACTACGCTCTTGATCCGCTCAAAGTTTCGCGCACGAATCGTGCCGATTCCGCATATCTCTCATCGCCTGCTCGGTCCCGGTGGCAGGCGATGAACCAGGTCCGCCCGCCGGGTTATCGCACTCTGATCGTCTCACGAGCAAACGGCTGCAGGTATTGAAAAAGCACGCTCAAAAGCCCAAACCCGCGCCGATCGATCGCACGCCGCCTTCGAATCGAAAGGTCATCGCCGGTTATCGCGTGCTCGCCAAGATCGGTCTTGGCGCGGCATCCGAACTCTACGCGGTGCAGGACGGCAGGACCAAGCAGGTGTATGCCCTCAAGCACGTCGTCCGCGCCACGGCGAAAGACGATCGCTTCCTTGAGCAGGTGCTCAACGAGTACGCCGTCGGCTCGAAGCTCGATCACCCGAGCATGCGCACGATCGTGAAGGTGATCAAGCATCGACGGCTGTTCCGCACGCACGCCATCAGCCTGCTGATGGAACTCGTCGACGCCATGCCGCTGGATCAGCGCGTGCCCAAGAACGATCTGCACGCCGTGCGCATCTTCAAGCAGGTGGCGGCCGGCTTGGCGCACATGCACAAGCGCGGCTTCGTGCACGCCGACATCAAGCCCGGCAACATCCTCGTCACCGAGGACGAGCACGTGAAGATCATTGACCTCGGCCAGGCGTGCCCGATCGGCACGGTGAAAAAGCGCATCCAGGGCACGCCGGGATACATGGCCCCCGAGCAGGCGCATCGCCAGACCATCGACGGCAAGACCGACATCTACAACTTCGGCGCGACGATGTACTGGGTGCTGACGCGCGAGGTGATCCCCACCGCCATGCCGCCGCGCGACGAGAACAACAACAGCCTTTTCTCGGGCGCCTTGGACAAGGAACAGGTGCCGCTGCCCGTGCCGCCGATCGAGAAGAACCCGCGCATCCATCCGCTGCTGTCCAAGCAGATCATGGATTGCGTGCAGATCGATCCGGGCAACCGCCCCGAGTCGATGGAGTTCGTGCTCAATCGGCTGGAGCTGGTGTACGACCTGCTCGCGCACCCGGCGAAGAAGCCGCCGCCGATCATCAAGGACGAAGACACGATGATGTGAGGCGCGAGAAGGGGGAGACGCACTTGTCTTTGCGCGCACGCGCATCGGAAAGACGCAAGGCACGACGGGACGCACGACGCAACGCTTGCCGCGTCGCGCCGCCCGCTTACGTCTTGGGATTGGGAATAAGCTCCACCGCCGCGCCGCATTCCGAGCAGAGGTCGCTCACGCCGATGGAATACGCACATTTCGGGCACAGGCCGCGCTTGATGCGCCTTGCACGTGTATGCGACGGCAAACTGAGCATCCAGTACAGACCCAATGCCAGTAATGCGAGTGCTGCGATGGTCAGGACGGATTCGAACATGTTGATGGAGTCCGAGCATGAAGCTCATCGGTGCCAACCTTTTTCCGCCACGGCCCAGCAAATCGCGAGGATGATGCTTGCAGCGACGATGCCAGCAACTACGGATCTCACAAAAACCAGCGGATGACTGGTTGAGAGTTCGCTGCCTATCAGGATCGCGCCGCCAACAAAGAATGCCGTGGAGCATCCACCTGCGATCCAGATGGCCGCGCGGGAGTATTCGCGAGCGATCGTGTCAAAGGTGTCTGATTTCGACGGATTAAACTCACGACCACACTCGG
>CAZCGB010000058.1:0-10096 GCA_964498045.1 uncultured Isosphaeraceae bacterium | reverse complement strand
GGGTGATCACTGATGTCCGCAACGCCGATGCCACAGGCCAAACTCGATGCGGGCCTGATCCTGCTGATCGAGGATGAGGCGCCGATCCGCAGGTTTCTTGTCGCCACGCTTGCCGCACGCGGCTTTCGCGTCAATGAAGCGGCAACCGCGAAAGACGGACTGCTGCAGGTCGCGATGCAGCCGCCCGATCTGATCATTCTCGATCTTGGACTGCCGGACGCAGACGGTCTGGATGTGACGCGACAGATTCGCGCGTGGTCGGCCGTGCCGATCATCGTACTCTCTGCCCGCGAGCGCGAGCAGGACAAAGTCGGAGCGCTCGAGGCGGGGGCCGATGATTATCTCACCAAGCCGTTCGGCGTTGCCGAACTCGTTGCGCGCATTCATGTCGCAAGGCGGCACGCTCAGCGGATCGAGGGTGGCAAGGGCGAACATGTCTATCGTGTGCAACAAGATGGCCGCACGTTGCTGGTCGATCTCGCACGCAGGCGCGTGGCCATCATTGAATCAGATCACGAGACCATCGTCCGCCTTACGCCAACTGAGTACCGGCTGCTGGAGACGCTGGTGAAGCACGCCGGCAAGGTGCTTACCCAGCAGCATCTGCTGCGCGAGGTGTGGGGCCCGACGCACGTGAATGATGTTCAGTATTTGCGCGTGTATGCGGCTCAACTGCGACACAAGATCGAGGCTGACCCTGCGCAACCGAGGTTTCTGACAACGGAGCCAGGGGTAGGCTATCGACTGATAGCCTAGTGGCCAGTCGCCGCGTCAAAACGCTTGTGGATTCGACCCTGCGTTTTCGCGTCCTCATTCCGGAGGAGAACGATTTCTGCAAAGACGAATCGGGTCCCGGCGGCAGACTGGACTTCGAAGTCAGCACCGAATGGTGCGCCAAGAGTGCGCCTTAGCCAGTAAGTATCCTTCTGAATGCAATTGGGTATCCATTGGGGTTGCAGTAGCAGGAACCGCATTCGTGCGTCGTCTTTGAGGGCGCGTCGGTGACTCTTCATCAGTTGATCAAAGTTTCG
This sequence comes from uncultured Isosphaeraceae bacterium, assembly GCA_964498045.1. GTDB lineage: Bacteria > Planctomycetota > Phycisphaerae > Phycisphaerales > SM1A02 > DATKJG01. The sequence continues at coordinate 9,065 of CAZCGB010000058.1, read as the reverse complement.
AGTCCTTTGCGGGGCATTCCCCCCTCCCGACGGGCGGCATTGGCGATATCGCCGGGCCGAGTTTGTTTCAATTTGCTAAGTCGCGGGAAGTGGAAGTCTCCGCTTGAGTCGCAGCCTTCGCGACGATGACAGATGCACAAGTGCCTCATCGGCTGAACCTTAATTGCGCGACGATGACGTCAGTTGACGCACAAGCGCCTTGAGTTCGGCGACCTCCGCGCGGAGCGCGGAGATTTCCACATCGGCTTCGCTGCCGCGCTCGAAACTCTGGAAGAACACGGAAATACGTTGGCGTCGTTGGCCGCCCGCGCCGACGGACCCGCTCGCGTTGTTCCAATGCACCGCCTCGGCTGCCCGTGCAACCACATGCCCGATCGGAAAGCGCTTGGGGTCATCGAGCATGGCATGCCCCTTGACGTCGGAGGAGATCAGGTAGTCGCCGGGTTTGATGTCGCCTGCTCCGGATTCGACCACCCACATGTCGCCGTTGCCTACGGCCATGATCTGATGCGGGTTGTCGAGCGACGCCGGTTGCGCCGGTTCACGCACGCCAAGATACGCCCCGAGACAGCGCGGGTCGTTTGGCGAGACCGATGGCTCGATCCCGTAAATGGGCTCGTCGCCCGGCTCGTCGATGCGCCGGCGGTTCTCACCTGTCATCACCACGAGCGTTCCGCGTTCGATGGCGTGGTCGCTCCAACCGTAGTGGCAACCTGTGAAGGCGCCGTACGACACCGTCGTGCCTGTGACGGAGATGGTGCCTTCGATGGTGCCGTTCTGCTGAAAATCGATCAAGGCACCGTCGGTCACCGTGCGGTTGAACGCGGCAAGCGCGCCGTCATCGGTGACGATCAGAAACTCCCCGACGGTCAATCCCGTGGAGACCGTGGCCTCGCCGATGACATCCACCGAACCGTTTGTTCCGGGTATCAGACGGATGTCTCCGGCACTGCGCGCGTTGACGATCGAGAATTGCTGGCTGCCGGGCGAGCCGAAGCCCATCCAACCGGTTTCGCTCTGCAGGTTGTTCCAAAACCCGATGTACCCGGCCTGGTTGGCGGCGCTGGCATTGTCCTGAATGACCATGAACGGAGCCGTGCCGCGCAAATGCAGCGGCGCGAGCGGCGCGGTCGTGCCGATGCCGAAGTTGCCGTAGTTGAAATAGGTCAGTCCGTTGGCCATCTCAACGCGCGTCGCACCTGCGGCGTCGATCAGTTGCATCGCACCGTTGCCCGAACCATCGATATACAGGTTGTGAGAGAGGCCGCCGCCGGTTCGCCTGCCGAACAGCACGTTGCTGCTGTTGGCGGCCTGGACATCGAGCTTCGCGCCAGGGTCGGCAACGCCAATTCCCAGGCGGTTGTTGGCCTGGTCGACAACCAGCGTGTTGGCGTCGAAGTTGAGGTTGGAAGACAGCGCCCATGCCCCGCCGACGGGAAGCCTGGCGGTCGAAAGGCTGCCGCTGGCGATGTTCGAGGCGTTGAGATTGGTGACATTCGAGCCTTCAGCCGCCAGCGCGAACAACGCGTACGGCGCCGCAGTGACCGCTTGTCGCGGCGCGAGCGTGGTCACTGTGCTTCCGCCGTTGGTGATGACCTGCACCTGCAACCAGCGCGCAGTGCCGCTGAAGACGAGGGTTCCGAAGTTGAGTTCAACCGTGAATAGACCATCAGTTACAGCGACCGTCGGCAGATCGATATCCGCACCGACCTGCGTTCCGCCGGTCAGGGCGTCCCAGAGTTGGAAGCGCAGGTTGAACGTGCCTGTAGCCGGCACGCCACCTAGCTTCAGGACGCCTTGGTAGTTGATTGCCGAGCCCAGCGGCACTTGCGCAGAAGCCCTGGACACAAGGGTCAGGAGCAGGCAAGCGGCGTATCTCGTCCAGCGTGTGGGGTTCATGGAATCGCACTCCTCATCGTCGGCTGCACTCATGGCGCGGAAATCGCGGATGCCGGGACACGAATCTCGAGGAATTCCCTGAGTAGGGTGAAGTAAGATGGGCGCGTGTCAGTCGACGATCCAAGCACCGTCACCCGTCTGCTCGGCGAAGTGAGCGCCGGCCAAAGCGACGCCGAGGGCGCCTTGTTTGAACAGGTGTACGCCGGCCTCCGCGCCATCGCCCAGAAGCGCATGGCCATGGAACGTCGAGACCACACCCTGCAGGCCACCGCCCTGGTGAACGAGGCGTACATGCGACTGGTCAAGTCGAACGGCCAAGGTGAGGTTGCCTGGCGAGATCGTGGCCACTTCTATCGTGCGGCGGCCGAGGCCATGCGGCGGATTCTCATTGAACACGCCCGGCAACGAGGCGCCGGCAAGCGCGGCGGCGACTTCACGCGGCTGCCCCTGAACGTGTGTGATCTCGCCAACGACGACCAATCTGCGGAAATCTTGTCCCTTGACAGCGCGTTGCAACGCTTACAACAGACCGACGCCACAGCGGCTGAAATTGTCTGGCTGCGGTTTTTCGCTGGGCTCTCCATCGAGCAGGTGGCGCAGGTGATTGGCGTGTCTGATCGAACGGTGAAGCGCGAATGGGAGTATGCGCGGGCGACTATGTACAGGCTGCTCGAAGAGCGCGATTAGCCGCCATGCCCTTCAGGAGCGGACGAACTGTGCAGGACGTTGCGCGAACAAACAGGATCAAGCATCTGTTCAGCGAAGCGCTGGAGCTTGATGAAACCGCGCGCACCAGCCTGCTCTCGCGGGCCGCGTCCGAAGATCCAGTCATCGCTGACGAGCTGCGGCTGCTCCTGGGCGCGCATTCCCGCGCCAGCGAGTTTCTTCGCGAGCCGGCCGCCGACGCCGACTCGCCGTTTGATCGTGTGGCCGTTCCGTCCCCGGGCGAGACCGTCGGCGACATGATCGACCGCTACCAGCTGCTCGCGATCATCGGCGAAGGCGGATTCGGCTGTGTGTACCGGGCGCGGCAGTGTGAGCCTGTCGAGCGAATCGTCGCGCTCAAAGTCATCAAGGCCGGCATGGACACGCAGCAGGTGATCGCCCGGTTCCAGGCCGAGCGTCGGGCGCTGGCGATGATGGAACATCCCGGCATCGCCACCGTGTTCGACGCCGGCGCCACCGCTACAGGCCGGCCGTACTTTGTCATGGAGTTCGTCGACGGGCAGCAGATCGCCACATACTGCGATGCGCAGCAGATGAGGATCACGCAGCGGCTGATGCTGTTCCGACAGGTGTGCGCCGCGGTGCAGCACGCTCACACCAAAGGCGTGATCCATCGCGACATCAAGCCCAGCAACGTGCTGGTGACGCGACTTGACGGCCAAGCCCAGCCCAAGGTGATCGACTTCGGAATTGCCAAGGCGGCCAAGCCGACGCCGACTGATCACACAATGCTCACAGGGATGCAGCAGCTTCTCGGCACGCCTGAATTCATGAGTCCCGAACAGGCTGACCTTGGCGCGGCGGATGTCGACACGCGAAGCGACGTGTATTCGCTTGGCGTGCTGCTCTACCAGCTGCTCACCGGATCGACGCCGTTTGACGGAGCGAGGCTGCGGTCGGTCGCATTCGAGGAAATGCGTCGCATGCTTCGTGAAGAGGAGCCGCCGCGTCCGAGCGTCCGCCTCGCGTCGCTTGCAACGCTGGACGAGATTGCTGCGAAACGCGGAACTGACTCGCGCGGATTGCTCTCCTCAGTTCGCGGCGACCTGGACTGGATCACGCTCAAGGCTTTGGAGAAGGATCGCGATCGTCGCTACGGCAGCCCTGCTGAGCTGGCTGAGGACATCCGTCGGCACACGGATCACGAGCCCGTTGTCGCCAGCCCGCCTGCCGGGGCCTATCTCGCAAGGAAGTTCATTCGACGACATCGCGTGGGCGTTCTGGCTTCGAGCATGGTCGCCGCAGGCGTCATCGCGGGCGCCGTCGTGGCGACTGTCGGCATGGTCAAGGCCCGGGCTGCGGCCGAACGCGAGCGAATCTCCGCCCAGGAGGTCGATGCGGTCAACGACTTCATGCGCATGGTGCTGACCAGCAGCCATCCCAACCGCATGGGCGCAAGCGTGCGACTGGCCGATGTGCTCGATGCAGCCTGCACGCAGGCTTCCGAGCGTTTCTCCGGCCACCCGATGGTTGAGGCCCAGGTGCGCGACCTGCTTTCCAGCGCGTATGTTCGATTGTCGTTGTGGAGCCAGGCCACTCAACAGGCGACGCTCGCTGCGGATTTGTGGACACAGTCAGCCGGCCCCGACGATCTCCGGACCGTTGACGCGATGCTTCGCCTGGCGGAATCGCTGTCGAAGGCCGCTCGCGCGGACGACGCCCAGCGCGTGCTTGACGGAGTGCTGCCGCGCCTTCGTCAGACGGCGGACGGTGACGATCGCCGCTGGTTTGAGGCCCAGCTGATTCAGTCAGAGGTGCTGTGGCTTCGTGGACGCGCGACCGAGAGCGAGCAGACGCTCGCGCACCTGGTGAGCGAGGCCGCCAGGCGCAAGGTAGATGAAGCGTTCCAGGTTCGATTGATCGGCGCATATGGCAACGCATTGCGATCCCGCATCGATCGCGGCAGGGTGCCGGCCTCACCGGCTGATCTTCGGGAGTTTGAGCGGTGCGCCAGCGACTTGTTTGAACGAAGCCGCCGGCTTGGACCTGACGGCGAGGTTCAGAAGTTCAACGCCCTTCAAAACCTTGCGGCGGCGGCGTTTCTGCGAGCGGACCACCAACGGGCGGCGACACTGTGCCGGCAAGTGCTCGACGATTCTGTTGAATTGCTTGGCGAATGCCATGCCGCCCGCACGCACGCCATGGCGACGCTCGCGGACGCATTGGCCGCGCTCGGCGAGTACGCCGAATCGGCTGATGTCTTCCTGCGTCTGGTCGAATGCGCCCGCTTCTCGAATTCAGCCAACAGCCCCGTGCTGATCGGACTTTTGACCGACGCGTTGGTGTATCTGGAACGCGATGGCCGCTGGGAACAGGCGGAAGCGTTCTGCCGCGAGGCCATGGCGGCGATCGCCGCGGCGGGCGGGCACTCCGGAACGTTCTTCCTGGAATGCCGCCTGGCGCATTACGTTTCGAATCAAGCTGGACGACACGATGAGGCGGATGCGATGTTTGAGTCGCTGCTCGCGCACGATGACGCCGACGTCAGCCCCGGCACGCACGACTGGCTGCGGCTGTATTACGCCGATCATCTTCTTCGAGCAGGCGAGTTTCAGCGGTCCGAGCAGCTCCTGCAACAGATCGAGACGTCAAACGATTTGAATCGCTACAACTTCACGCCGCGCGGCCCGGTCGACCTGGAAATCGAGTTCATCCGCTTGTACGACGCATGGGGCCGTCGTGATCGCGCGCTCGAATATGAACGCCAGCGCGACCAGGCGTTGCGCGATGGGATTCCCTGACTTGCGCATCGAGCCGCCGAACGGTCATCGAGGCTAAGGGCACGCGCCCCAGCTGCCGATCACTTGCAGCAGGTCCGACACGCCGACCGCGCAATCTCCGCCGGGGATTTCAACGCGTCTTTCGAACCGTCCGTCACGTTGGGCCATCCGCCAGACTTCGAATCGTCGCGGCAAGTCAAGCTTCTCGCGCTCCCAAGAACGGTACAAGCGCTCCTCCTGTTGACCGAAACGCTAAACGATCATCGAGATGGGCGCTTGCGAACGGTCTTTGCCCATTCCGAATGATGCTTCCGCAGAACGCGCGTGATGCCCGGGCCGTCGTCGACGCAAATGGGGATGCTCATGTCTTCGGGGCTGGCCAGCGGGAACTCCGGCCGCAGCATCGCCTTGCGGCACCACTCGACAAGGCCCTCCCACATCGGGCCGGCAAGGATCAGCGGCGCGTCGTGCATCTTGCGCACCTGCAGCAGTTGCCAAACCATCATGGTCTCCAGCACCGTGCCGATGCCACCGGGCACGACCACGAACGCGTCCGACACCAGCACGAAGTGATGCAGGCGCGTGAAAAACGTGCGATGCTCATACGCCTGCGTCACGAAGGCGTTGACTTCCTGCTCGAAGGGCAATTCCACGCGAATGCCCATTGAACCCTTTCCGGCGCGCCGCCCCTTCGGCAGCGCGGCATGCGCGCCTTCGTTGGCGGCCTGCATCAATCCCGGCCCGCCGCCGGTGATGATGTCGCAATCCATGCGCGTGAGGTCCGCCGCCAGATCGCGCACAGCCTTGTACACCCAGTGCGTCTTGGGCACGCGGGCCGAGCCGAAGATGGTCACGCGGTAACGGTCGCGCGTCGACGGCCGCAGGCGCGTGAGGTTGTTCACGGCGTCCCAGAGACTGAGAATGGAACCGGAGACGACCTCAAGCACGCGCTGCTCTTCGTGCAGTTCGACGGGATCATTTGGAGGGGAGGGCGGCGCGATGTGTTTCTTGTTCTTGGGCATGAAAATCCTGGTGTGGGCTGTCAGCCGTCGGCTCTCGGCTGTCATCGTTGGAGTTGATTCCTGGGTCAGGCCGACAGCCGAAAGCCGAAAGCCTCTCGCTCAGAACTCAATCACTTCATTCATCGCGGGCATTTCAGATCTGATGCGATGCTTCTGCTGGATGAGTTTCGCCAGCGCGCCACGGGCCTTGTCTTCGCCGTGAGTCAGGATCACCCTTGGCTTGGAACCGGCCAGCGATCCAAACCAGTTCATCAGGTCGGTTTGATCGGCGTGGCCGCTCAGCCCACCCATGGTCTTGACGGTCGCGTTCACCGGCACGCGCTGGCCATGGATCGACACCACCTCCTTGCCATCCACCAGCAGCCGCCCCAGCGAGCCATGCGACTGGAAGCCGACGATAAGCACAGTGGTTTCCTTCAGCGGCAGGCCGTGCTTGAGATGGTGCAGGATGCGCCCGCCCGTGCACATGCCCGCGCCGGCCATGATCAGGCACGGACCTTTGACATCGTTGAGCCTGCGCGAGTCGTCGGCGGTGGGGCACATCCTTACGGTCTTGAGATTCGTCGCCAGGTCGCCCGACTTCCGCATCGCCAGAGCCTCTTCATCGAAGAGCTCGGCATGCTTGCGATAGACCTCGGTCGCCTTGATCGCCATCGGGCTGTCGATGAAGATCGGGAACGCCGGCAATGTCTTGCGCCTGAAAGCGCCGGCCAGCAGGTACATCAGAAGCTGCGTGCGGCCGATCGCGAACGCCGGCACGAGAATTTTGCCCTTGTTGGCAATGGTCTCGGCGATGATCTTGCGGCCTTCGATCGCCGTTTCCGTCAGCGATCGGTGATTGCGGTCGCCGTAGGTCGATTCCATAAACAGCAGGTCGGCGTGCTCGAAGGGCGTCGGGTCGCGATGCATCGGTGCGCCGCGCGGCCCGAGGTCGCCAGAGAAAACCACCACGCGCGTCTTGCCGTTCTCGGTCACTTTCATCTCGATGCTGGACGAACCGAAGATGTGCCCGGCATCGACCAGCCGCACGGTGATGCCGTCGGCGATCTCTTTGACCTGGTGATAGCGGATCGGGCGGTACAGCGGACTCAGCCGCTCGACGTCCTCGAGCGTGAACAGCAGATCAAGCTTCGGCTTGCCCTGCTCGGCCCGCTTCTTGTTCTGGCGCTTGACGTCGCCTTCGTGCAGGTGCGCGCAGTCGGCCATGATGAGGTCAGCCAGGTCGAACGTCGCCTGCGTGCCGTAGATCGGCCCGTTGTAATCGGCGGCGGCCAGCAGCGGCAGGCGGCCGGTGTGATCAAGATGCGCGTGCGTGAGCACGACGGCGTTCAGCCGCTTGAGCGCGCCCTTCTTGGGGATGCGGTTGAAGTTTTCAGTCTTGTGCGAACCTTGGAAGAAGCCGCAGTCCACCAGCACGGCGGCGGTCCTGGTCTCGACGAGGTAGCACGAGCCGGTGACTTCGCCGCCGGCCGCGCCGAGAAGCGTGATCTTCATGATGAGCTCATTCCCAAGAAGCCATGGATGATGTGGCGTTCAGCGCGATCAGGCACCGCAGAATAACGCATGCGCCAATTCAGTGCATGGACTGATCTTGATCATTTCCTCGCACTCGTCAATTTCGTCGGCGCGACGCGTACGGTCGGCGGCATCTCGATCACCGCCGCGGCCTTGCCGACATCCAGGCATTGTTGCGCCGTGGTGGTGGCGAACAGATGCAACGAGCGAGCGATGACGCCGGTCCAGCCAGTCTGGTGGCTGGCGCCGACGCCCGTGCCGTTGTCGCCGTGGAAATACTCATAGAAGAGGATGAGATCGCGCCAGTGTGGGTCCTGCTGGAAGATCGTGTTGCTGCCGTTGACGGGCCTGCGACCGTTTTCGTCTTTCAGGAAGATGCTCGACAGGCGCCGCGCGATTTCCTCGGCCACCTGATGCAGCGTCATCAACTTGCCGGACCCGGTCGGGCATTCGATCGTGAACGCGTCGCCATAGAACATGTAGTACTGGAGCAATGCCCGGATGAGCAGCGCGTTGACCGGCATCCAGATCGGCCCGCGCCAATTGGAGTTGCCGCCGAACAGCCCGCTGTCGGATTCGGCTGGCAGATACGGAACGCGATACTCCTGCGCGCCCACGCGGAATGAGAACGGGTGCTCGGCGTGCACGCGCGACAGCGCGCGGATGCCATACGGGCTGAAGAATTCCTTTTCATCCAGCATCACCGACAGCACGCGCCGCAGGTTCTTCTCGTTCAGCACAGCCGCCAGCCGACGATTGGCGTGGCCGACCTGCACCGGATCATGGATGAAGGCGCGCAATTCCGGGCGCGTCTGAAGAAACTGCTTGAATCGCGCGCGGAACTCCGGGTACTTCTCCATCAACTTGCCGTCGAACATGGTTACGGCGCACAGTGGCAGCAGGCCGACCATGGATCGCACCTTGAGGCGCTGGGCCTGGCCGTCGGGCGTGCGCAGGACGTCATAGAAAAACCCGTCCTGCTCGTCCCACATGCCGGTGCCGTCGCCGGTGTTCATCAGCGCGCTGGCGATCCAGAGAAAGTGCTGGCCGAATTTCAGGGCCATGTCGCCGTATGCAGGTTTTGTCATCGCCAGTTCGGTCGCGATCTCCATCATGTTCTGGCTGAAGAGCGCCATCCAGGCGGTGCCGTCGGCCTGCTCGAGGTAGCCGCCCGTGGGCAGTG
>CAZCGB010000057.1:0-10115 GCA_964498045.1 uncultured Isosphaeraceae bacterium | reverse complement strand
GCGGCGCGGCGTACGCGAAGCGCGTCATCGAACTCCTCGCCGCCGCCGACGTCGAGACGCACTTGGCGATTTCCGCGCTCGGCCGGCGACTGCTGTTCGATGAACTGGGCATCAAGCGCATCGACGCAGATGAACTCACCAATGGCAAGGGCAGCCGATTGATCGTGCACAACGACAACGACGTCGGCGCGACGATCGCGTCTGGTTCGTTCCTCTCGCAGGGCATGATCATCGTGCCGTGCTCGAGCAACACTGTCGCGAAGGTGGCGGCAGGCATCACCGACAACCTCGTGCAGCGGGCCGCGGCCGTGACGCTCAAGGAGCGCCGCCGGCTGATCCTCGCCTACCGTGAAAGCCCGATGAGCCACATCGACATTCTGAACATGCAGCGGCTCAGCGAAGCGGGCGCGATCATCGCCCCGCTCGCGCCGGGGTTCTACCTGCTGCCGAAGTCATTGGATGACGTCGTCGATTTCATGGCCGGCAAGCTGCTGGATTTGATCGGTGTGCCGCATGAGTTGAACACGCGCTGGGAAGCAAAGACCACATAGCCCCGGCCTTGTCCGGGAAAATCGTCGTTCTCAACACTGGCTTCCGAAATCGTACGACCACCCCGGGGCAAGCCCGGGGTTATTTGTTCGCCATTACCGGCTCAATCCGCCGCACGCCTTCGAGCAGCGCCACATCGACGAGGCGTCGCACATCGTCGATCTCGCCAGCGACAAGCCGAAGCGCGGCGTTTCGATCGTCCACGCGCACGCCGAGACTCTTCAGCTTCGCCAGCATTCCCGCATCGTCGGCGTCGTTGACAAGAGCCACGATCGCCGCACGGTCCGTCTCGTCCAGCATTTTCGCCACGATCGCGCCGTTCACCTCGTCGATCCTCAGCCGCAGCCGGTCATCGATCACGCGCCGCAGACGATCCTCACGCTGGAGCGACGAGATCACCGCGTGCGCATCGGCGTCGGCCTTGCGACGAGCCTGATCCTGCGCATCATCGTCCGGCTCCGCTTGAGGTTTCGCGCCGTCGCCTTCCTTCCTTCGCTCCGCCGCATCCATCTGCGAGAGCAGCCCCTTGATCAAACGATGATTCGCCGCGGTGTTGCGGATCACCAGCAGGTCCGCGACCTCGTGGATTGAGCCGGTGTCGCCGCCGAGATCGCGCCAGCCTTCGGGATCGATGTTCTCCTGAATGGTCGTGAACACGGCTTGAAGCGCATCGTTTCGCGTCGTCGGCGGCTGCGCGTTCATGGCCGCTGCCACCATGTCATGCACGTCGTACACCTCGATGCCCGGGTCTTCAGCGGCGCGCGTGGCCGCCGCCGCCGCTGGGGGTTCGACGTTGCCGAGGCCTTTGAACACCGGCGCGTCGGCTGGCTTCATATCGGGGTTTCGCGCAGCAAGCGCCGTGCGGATCTTCTTCAGCAACACCTCGATCTGGCGATGCTGCTCGGGCCCGATCGTGATGATGAGATTCCCCTTGAGCGTCTGGATGCGGCCCCACTCGCCTCCGTTGACATCCCAGTATTCCGGTGCGATGAGTTCGGTGATCACCTCAATCAGATGATCAACCGCGTTGGTCCCGCCGCCCTGCTCGATGGCGGTGATGACATCGCGCACGTCGTAGATGAAAAGGACCATCTGCGGAGGCAGGTCCCTTTCGGCTGCGCCGGCGGGAGCATCATCGCGCGGCTGGGCGATGTCCTTGACCGGATCAAACGGCTTGCTGGGCGGAGCGTCGGCCTTCGCCAGCTCGGTGACTTCAGGAATTGCAACGGTGAGCATGCTGACGAAGCCGCGGGCGCGATCGATGGCGGTCTGCGCCTCAGGCACGTCCTTGAGCGTGCGGAAGCTGAGGACGCCGTTGTCGAGGGAGGCGGTCGCCAGGTCGCCGCCGTTGAAATCCCAGACCTCTGGATTGACATTTTCACTGACGACATCGATGAGTGTCTCACCCGACTCCTCCGGCGAGAGGCGCTGCGGGTCACCGCCGGCTTCACCGAAGATGCTGCCGCCCGATCCGCCTCCGACCGCTTTCCCACCACCGCCACCGCCGAATCCACCGCCGCCACCGCCTCCCGAATCGGTCGGCACGAGCCTGCCAGTCATGGGATCACGACCGAGCTGGCGGCCGGCCGAGTTGATCGAGAGTTGGTCGCCGCGCGCGATGTACGTGGACTGCGCGTTGAACTGCGGAATCACTGCCTGCAACGACTGGCCTTCGATTCCCAACCGCTCGACGGAGCTCTGTGCGACTTGTCCGAGTTCCTGCTGCTGCCCCAGCGCGAAGTACAGTTCAGACGGGGTGTAGGCGTACCGCACGCCGTTCTGCGGCAGAGCCTGATTCGTGTCTGGCAACTGCCCCTGATCAAGCGTGAACTCGCTGCGCGTCACCGTGTTCCTGCCAAGCGTCGCGCCGTAGCCATCGCTTTCGCCTTCGTTGTCCAGTTGATCTTGACTGAGCGCGCCGTCAAGATCGAGTTTCGGAGCGTTCGCGAAGTTCACGCCAGGCGAGTTCAATTCCGCCTGCGTCTTCTTCTGCGCATCGCCTGTGGTTCCGGCCGTTCGAAGCTCCAGCAGCGATGGATTCACTCTGGCGAGTTCCTCCACAAGCGCGACTCGCGCCTGTTGAGCCACGGCAGAGAGCGCCGCCGTGTCGCGCCGCGCCTCATCCAACTGCAGCAGACGAATCGATTGCTCGTGATCGAGCTTGCGCACCTCGCCCAGCAGAGCACGGGTGAGATCATCTGCCGGACGGTGCGTCGCGTCGCCGCCGAAGACGCCTTCCCAGTTCATGCCCGACGGAAACTCGATGGGGATCGGCACGAGCATGGGCTGGCCCGCGACTGTGATGCGTGTCTTCTCGATCGCCACGAAACTCGTGAACGCCGAGGTGATGCCGTAGCGCTCGCCCAGGGCGATGATCTGCTTCTTCGAATCCTCGCTGGCGTATTCCACGACGCCTTGGCGGCGGATGTTCTCATCCCGCGACAACACATCATCAATCTTCGCCCGCGCCCAGAGTGCCGGCAGCATCGCGTGGCCTTTTTCGTGATCGGGCAGGGCGACATCGATCACGCGCACGTACTCGCCCTGCGCGGTCTTGCCCTTGATCGTGATCTTGCCGCTCTGCGGCTTCGCGCTGGAGTACCGCCCGTGAACAATCAGCGGCTTGACGTCCCACAAATCGGGGATCCCCCCCGGCGAATCCGGCGCGGGCATGACATCGAACACGTCCAGCCCATCGCTGAACGTGACACTGATGTCGCGCAGCACCGGCGACTCGATTCGCCGCGCAAACGCCTGCACCGCCGCGTCAGGGTCGTTGTTGAGATTGACGTACGTCGCCTCGCCGCGGCCGGCCTGGGCGATGCCGTCGAGCAGATAACGGTTCGGCGAATCGCCGATGCCGAACGAGAACACGCGAGTGGTCTTCGAGTTCGCTCGCACCGCGGCGATGATCGCGTCGTCGTTGCCCACCTGGCCGTCGGTGAGGAACATCACGATGCGCATCGGGTCGATCCGCCCGCCCTGGCCTTCCTCGACGCGCGCGGCGGCCGAGACCTCCAGCGTGCGCTCGCCGTTGATGGTGGACCATTTGCCGCGCAATTCGACCAGTGGATTACCGCCCATCTGTTCAACGGGAAGGTGGAATGACGTGGTCTTCAGCGCGAGGTCCGGCCGCACGCGCAGCGACGGCTGCATCACCGCGCTCTTCATGACGACCGCTTCGATGTCGTCAAGCCGGGTGCGCACGACGATTTCGCGGCCGTCGGCGGGAAGCTCGGCCAGTTGTGCAGCTGTGAGCCCACCGGCCTGCCGCATCGCCTCATCGCTCGTCGGCGTCAGCGCCGCGTTGATCGCCGTCATCATCTCCGTCCCGCCCGCTCCATTTTGCCCGGACAGGAACGCCTGCGCTTCGGCGCGATTGGCGTCGGAGTTGGGGCGAGGCGTCTTCCACAGAATGCGCGTGTCGCCGGCAAACGTGATGAGATTGAAGGTGTCACCCGGCCTCATCGCCTCGATGGCCTTGCTCATCACCGCCTTCGCCTTGTCGATCGGCAGCCCCTCCATCGACCCGGAGGTGTCCAGCACGAAGACCAACTCGCGCGGCAGGATTTGCTCGGGCGCGACTTTCGCCGGCGGCGCGATCACGGCTGTCAAGAATCCGCCGCCCTTGTTGTCGGGCGCATCCACCCACTTCGCGTCGGCATGCGTGAACACCGCCTCGCGGATGGCGTCATCGATGCAGCGCCAGCGGAGCACGAAATCGCGATTGGGTATCTCGCGCTGATCCTTCAGCGCGAGATTGATCGTATTGCCGAGGTTCCCATACTGCGGCCCATCGGTGCGCACGATCTCGTGCAGGTCGGAATTGTAATCAATGATGGCCGGCCCGGCCCCCGCTTCGCCGGTGTCGATGTGGACGGACAAGGAGATGTCGTGCCCTGCTCGCGTCGGCGGCCGCACAGGCATGGGCGTGATTCTGCTCGCATCCGGCACCTGATTCGTATCGGCGGCAAACGCTTCCGCGTCGCTTGCCTCTTCCCGCTGCACCGCAGCGAACATCGCGGGGTCGAAATAGAACCAGCGGCCGTTGACGTGACCGAGTCCGTCGCCGGCGATCTGGCCGAACTCGCGCGAGCCGTCGGCGTACAGCACGTGAAAGTCGTAATTCGGATTCGCGCGATACAAAGCCTGCACGTCCTCGCGCAGGCGGAACGCGCCGTCCGGCGGAAGAATGGGCGTGGCGGCATCGATGAATCGCTGAATGAACGGGGCCGGGCCGATCGGCGTCTGCTGCATCTGCAGGTTGCCCTGCTCCACCGCGCCCTGCATCGTGATCTTCTGCCGCTCGAACGTCGCCGGGCCGAGGAGGATCAACCCCGCGCCGCCGTCGCGGCGTTCAAGTTCATTCGGCAGGTTGCCGCCGTTGATACGTCGCTCATCGCCCTGCGAGGCGACGGGCGAGCCGGGAATGTAGCGCGGCGCGACGACCATCGGGAAATCGAATGTGTATTCGCCATCGCGCTGCTGCAGCATTTCGACGTAACTGATCTCGATGAGCACATCCGCATTCGGTTCGATGTTCGCCACCGACTGTGTGAAGATGTTGGGCCGCTCCTGCTCCAGCAGGCTGGCGACCTGGCCGGCTGAGCGGGCCGACTCGTACATCTGCCGCGCCTGCTGCCGCTCCTTCACTTCGCCTTCGACGATGCGATCGCCAATCGTCATGGTCATGCGATCGACTGCTGCGCGATGACTGAGCGGGAAGGTGTACACCGCCTCGATCTTGTGCGGATAGGGATTGTGATATTGCTGCTTGACGGTGACGCGCGAGAACGGGCCGGCGATGTCGGCCTGGACGTCGGTGTGCTTGAGCGCGCACGGGCCGATCACGCCGCCGCGCGCATCCCGCGCCTCAAGTCTGCCGCCGTCGGGAACGAGGATGACTTCCTGCCGCGCCATCGCAGGCCGCGAATTCAGCGGGATCAGCAGCGCGAGGGCGGTGATGAGCAGCGCGAACGATGCCGCGGCGTGCAGCACCCTCCACGCGCCCGAACGCGTCGCGCCGGCGACGCCCGCAAACGCCGGCATGGATCGCATAGCCTCAACGGCGGCGCCTTCACTGCGCAGGCGCGCCAGAGCCTGCGCGCGGCCGGCCATCGCCCGCTCGGCGCTCTCTTCGTGCCAAATGCGCAGCAGCGCGTCGAGCTCATCGTGCGGCAGAGGTTCTTCAAGATGACGATCGTGTTCGGTGGACATGGGAGTTCCGTCCGGATGAGAGTCTGTGAGAGCGCGGCAGATGCCCGAGCGCGTCCACGGGTGGGCGCTTGCAGGCCGCGGCTAGGGCGAAGCCTTTGCGCCTCGCTCAATGTTCATCGCCGTCGCGAGCTTCTGGCGCGCCCGTGTCAGCAGTTTGTAGTAGCCGCTTCTTGACAGACGCAGCGCCTCACCCGCCGCGGCGACGGGATCGCGCTCGAGGTAATGCAGGTGGATCGCCAGCCGCTCGTCGTCGGGCAGCAGATCGATCGCATGCGTCAGGCGTTGCAACTGCTCGCGCTGCGCAGCTGAGTGTTCCGCCTCGCGCATCGATGCGGCCGTGCGCCCATGATGTTCAGCGATCATCAACTGCATGGCGTTCCCTTCATGCGTGCGGCGTCGCGCGCCAGATCGCTTCGCCTCCGAACATACCCGCCTCGCGATCGCGTACAGCCAGGCGCGGAATCCGGCCCGGGAGACGTCGCCGTTGACTCGTGGCAGCAATCGGAAGGCACGAAGAAACGTCTCCTGACAGGCGTCCTCGGCGCTGGCGATGTCGCCATGCGACGCGGACTTCCGGCGGCAAAGCGACAGCACGACGGCCGCATGGCGGTCGTGGATGCGTGCGAAAGCATCGTGGTCGCCGGCGATGGCGGAGGCCATGTCGCGGGCGTCGTCGTCGTTCACCGTGAATCTCATGGCCGATGGCTGAGCATTGTCCACGAATTCGCGGGACAGATTCGCCTGAAATTTGCGGCGGTGAACCTTTCCGCTGCGGTTCTATGATCGGGCATGACCCGCGTCGACGCCGCTTCGCCCGCGTATCCGCATGCCGATGATCTCTCCGCCCCGCCTCCTCCGCATTCAACACAAACAAGGGAGGAAGTGTTTCACGGCATGCGCTGCGTCGACACGTCGGGCAACCCGCGCATCCCGGTGCTGATGGAGATGGTCGGCGCACTCAGCCGGGCCACGGACCAGTACGCCGTGCAGGACGCCTTCGCCGATGGCATGTCGAGGCTGTACGGCCCGACGGGCTATCTGTCGCTGTCGGTGCGCGGCCTCAAGCCCGGCGAATACAAAGTCACCGGGTTCCAGAACAACATCACCTCGGCAGCGAGCGATGACGACATCGATCCCTGGCGCGACTGGAAGAATCTGCCCACGCACACCGGCGGGTTCTTCGGCGAGATCATCCGCAACGCCTATCCCGAACTCATCCATCACTTCCACCTGCGCGATGATCCGGTCTTCGGCGATCGACTTTCGCGTTTCGGCTGCATGATGGCGATTCCCCTCTTCGACCAGGGCGAGCCGCTCAACTGGTCCATCACGCTGCGCGAGCATCCCGAAGGCATCACCGTGAAGGAACTGGAGGATGCGATCCTGCGCTCGAACCTCGGCGGCGCGACGGTGAAGAACGTCATCGTGAATCGTCAGTTGCGCGAGGCCAACACACGCAATCTGCGCGAGATCGAGCACATCGCGCGCATCCAGCGCACGCTGCTTCCTCAGCAGTTTCCGAAGTTTCCCGGCGTGTCGATCGCGGCGAGTTATGAAACCTTTGATGTCGCCGGCGGCGACATGTACGACTTCACGCTGATCCCTGAATACGTGCACAAAGAGACCGGCCGGCGCGAGGAAGGCCTGGCCATGGTGATCGCCGACGCGTCCGGCCACGGCCCGGCCGCGGCCGTCGTCAGCGCGATGCTCAACGCGATTCTGTACGCGCGCCCGCCCGGAGTCGAGAGTCCCGGCACGGTGTTGGGTTTCGCCAATCGCCATCTCGCGGCCAAGCGGCTGGAATCCATGTTCGTCACCGCGTTTCTCGCGGGATATTTCCCGACTTCGCGCACGTTGCGGTACGCCAACGCCGGGCACAATCCGCCGCTGCTCAAGAGTCCCGGCTCGGGCGGTGCGGTGCGGCGGCTCGACAGTGTCGGCAACATTCCACTGGGCGTGCTGGATGACATCGAATATGAAGTCGGATCGGTCGTGCTGGATCGCGGTCAGACGCTGGTGATGTACACCGATGGCATCGTCGAGGCGCTGAATCCGAAGCGCGAGATGTTCGGTTTGGAAGGCATTGAGCGGGCGTTGACGAAATGCTCGGGCGAAGCTGACTGCGTCATCAATTCGATCACCACTGCGTTGAAGGAACATGAAGCGGGCGTGCGCCCTGGCGATGACCAGACGCTGGTCGCGATCCGCTTCGATTGAGCTCGATTTCGATCCGCGCGCTGCCTCAGGGCCAACCCGCTTCAGCGAGTTGCGCGTGAATCGCCTGCTTCCAGCATGCTGCGCAACCCCGCCTCGAATCCCACGCGCGGCTCATATCCAATCAACTCGCGCGCACGATCAATCGACGCCAGGCTGTGCATCACATCGCCGGCGCGCGTGGGCAACAACTCCGCGTCGGCCTGCACGCGCATGATCCGCTTCAGCGCATCGAGCAATTGCAGCAGCGTGAACCGTTCGCCGCAGGCGATGTTGATCACTTCGCCGCGCAGAGGAGTTTCGCACGCGCCGGCCAGCAGGTTCGCCTCGACCACGTTGTCGATGTAGGTGAAGTCCCGCGATTGCGTGCCGTCGCCATGCACCTGCGGCCGCTTGCCGTGCCGCAGCGCGTCGATGAATCGCGGCACGACCGCGGCGTACATGGAATCGGCGCGCTGGCGCGGGCCGAAGACGTTGAAATACCGCAGGCTGACGCCGGTCATGCCGAAACAGGCGCAGTGGGATTGCAGCAGCAGCTCGCCTGCGAGTTTGGCCGCGGCGTAGGGCGAGCGCGGCTGCGCGGGCATGGTCTCCACCTTGGGCAGCGCGGGCGAGTCGCCATACGCGCTGCTTGAGGCGGCGTAGACCACGCGCGGCATGCGCTTGCTGCTGCGGCGCGCCGCCTCCAGCACGCTCAGCGTGCCCATCGCGTTCACCTGCGTGAAGCGTGCCGGCTCCTCGATGCTGCGCGGAACCGATCCCAGCGCGGCCTGGTGAAACACGATGTCGCAGCCATCGACCGCGGCGTCGATCGACTGCGGATCAAGGATCGAGCCGAGCGTGAAGCGCACGCGATCCTTCACGCCGCGCAGATTCTCCAGCGAGCCGTTGCAAAGATCATCGATGACACTGACGTCCGCCCCGCCCGCGACGAGCGCATCAACCAGGTGCGAGCCGATGAATCCCGCGCCGCCCGTGACGCACACGCGGCGTCCGGCGTAGTCGATTTTCGGTGTTGGATTGTGGATTGTGGGTTCCAAAGTCAACTCGCTGCCTGCGCATGGGAACGCCCCGACGGTGTTCGCCTCATCGTTGCCGCCTCAATCCAAAATCCCAAATCCAACTTCCAAAATCGAATCACTTCGCCGGCTGGGTCGTGCCCGGCTCGACGACCGTCACCGGCACCTCGCCGTTGGGGCCGACCAGCACCTTCTCCTTCACAAGCTGCTCGACGGTGGGCGCGACGTAGTTCGGATCAGGCATGGTTTCGTTGCGAATCTGCCAGAGGCGGGCGCTCTTGACGCGCCACGGCTCGGTCGCATTGCGTTCGACATGAATGGTCACGAGCTGGTTCAACCCGTCGCTGCGCGGATAGATCAGATCGACTTCGCCCTCCCACAGGCGCGTGCGGACTTCCGTGATGGCCATGGCCGGCTCGCCCGCCTTGGTCATCGGCTTCGGTTCGCCGCTCACACGCTCGAACACGCGGTGATACACCTCCCAATTGCATCCGGCGGGAAGGTTGATCGGCAGGTTCTTATCGGGCGTGTATTCCCGCCGTGCGTAGTTCAACGATGCCGCCATGATCGTGGGCACGGGCTCGCGCGTCGGCTGCGAGAACACCTGCGCCGCCTTGGTCTCCACCGGCGGATAGGTGGACCATGATGAGCAGCCGCCGAATCCCGCCAATGCGGCAAATCCCAGGGCGAGGATGGCGAAACGTCCGTGTCGTGCGCGTGCATGCTTCATGATGAGAACTCCATTTCCGTGCGGACATGATGGCATGAGCAGGCGATTGCGGCAAGGGAGGCAGCATCGAAGCCCCTGCCAATCAGATGCCCAGCACCTTCGCCATAGTGCTGCCCAGGTCAGCCGGGCTTTCCGCCACATGCACGCCGCATTTCTTCAGGGCGTCCATCTTGGCCTGCGCGGTGTCGTCGGCTCCGCCGATGATCGCCCCCGCGTGACCCATGCGCTTGCCCTTGGGCGCGGTGCGGCCGGCGATGAACGCCACCACCGGCTTCTTGGGGGCCATGTTCTGCTTGATCCATGTGCCGGCGTTGGTTTCGTCCGAGCCGCCGATCTCGCCGATCATCACCACGCCGACGGTCTCGCTGTCGCGATTGAACAGGTCC
>CAZCGB010000056.1:0-10125 GCA_964498045.1 uncultured Isosphaeraceae bacterium | reverse complement strand
CATGAGCCGCCCGATCTCGGCCACAGTCTGGTTATGATTAAATTCGCGAAACTTGGCGGCGGCGTACCACCCCAGCAGCAGCACAGCGAGGGCCTGTACGGACATCAGTCCAAGCCCCAATCGCCAAAGCAGTGTGCGCGGCTTGTGAATCATTCGTCATCTGGCACGGACGCGGGCTCCGCAAGCCGGTAGCCGACGCCCCGAACCGTCTGAATGATACCGCCGAGATCCTCGAGTTTGCGCCGCAGAGCCGTCACATGCACATCCACTGTTCGGCTGGAAAGCACGGCGCTGTCGCCATGCACTGCTGCGATGATCTGGTCGCGTGTGCGAACAAACCCCGGTTTCGCCGCGAGATACTGCAGGATCCCGAATTCGGTGACGGTGAGGTCGACTCGCCGATTGGCCACCTTCACCTCGTGGCGGTCCGTGTCGATGATCAATCCGCCGTCCGCGAGCGTGATCGCGTTCACCGAAGCGGCGGAAACGCCTGCGCTCACGTCTGCACCATGCCGGCGAAGAATGTTCTTGATCCGGGCAATCAGCACCTTCGGGCTGAATGGCTTGGTCACGTAGTCATCGGCCCCAAGTTCAATGCCCGCGACGATGTCGGCTTCATCCCCCTTGGCGGAGACAATAAGGATCGGAATGTCCCGTGTCTCATTCTTGTATTTCAGCCGCCGGCAGACTTCGAGACCATCGAGATCTGGCAGCATCAAGTCAAGCAGGATGAGATCCGGTGGGTCGCTTTCCACGACTTGAAGCGCGATTCGGCCCGACTGCACGATGCGACCGACAAATCCCTCACGCTCGACGTGGAAGCGCACGAGTTCCGCGATCTCAAGTTCATCTTCAACAATCAGTATCATCATGTGCCTCTTCACTTCACCACATGGTATGGATGCCATTGCGATTCCGGTCGGCATTCGGTTAGCATTGCGCTAAGAAGACGTCGGTTGTCTGAAGAAGTTGATGCGAGGAAATGCAGAAGTCTTGTGTAAGTCTGGGATCTGGATGTGCGGGACGCCAGACGGATGAGATCACTCCAATCGGCCTCTATGCAGACCCAGTCAAAGCTCGAACGGGCTGACCTTTGACATCGCCGCGTCCGAATGGTTCAACCTTATTCGCTCCGGTACGATACCTTCATGTCCGACCAGATACCCGCCACCGGCCTGATACGAGTGCGAGTGTTGCAGGTGAATACGCTTTCGCGCGGCGAGTTGGTGCATGACATACGGGCCCGCGTTCTGCCGCGCGAACAGCACGCCAAACCAGTGACGTTCACCATTCGCGACGACCTGTGTTCCGGCGGCGGACCAAGAGTCGGCGATCGCCTTCGATTGACGATGCAGCTTGGCCAGGTCGCCGGCGTCGAGCGGCTCAAGCCGGGTGAAAAGCAGGCAGCTGCTGATCTTGAAAGCGACTGATCGCAACCGCCAGGCGTGTCCCGCTAGGATACTGTCGCTGCTCCTTCGACCGATCACGGAAACGCCCGCCCTATGAGGATTCTGCACGTTGTCGTCGGACTCGATCCGGCTTTGGGGGGACCGCCCGCCGTCGCGCTGCGTCTGGCGGCAGCGCAGGCGCAGGCGGGTCACTCGGTGACATTGGCCGCTCACGACGCCCCATCGCGGCGCGAGGCCATCGACAAGTCACTTCGCCCGATACCGCACATCGACCTTGTGCGCATCGCTGCATTGCTGCCGGATGTTCGCGCGGCCTGGTTCGTGTCGAAGCCGGCGATCGAGGCGCTGAATGCCGCGATTGCTGACGCCGACGTCGTGCACGTGCATGGATTGTGGGAGCCGCTCATCCGGGAGGCTGCCATCCGCGCGCATCGGCTTCGCAAGCCATACGTCCTCACGCCTCATGGTGTGCTCGATCCGTGGAGTCTGCAGCAGCGGTGGCTGAAGAAGAAGCTTGCGATGCTGCTGGTGTATCGGCGCGTGCTGCAACATGCGGCGCGGCTGCACCTGTTGAACAAAGATGAAGCTGATCTGCTCAAGCCCTTGCGGCTGGAGACGCCGGGGGTGGTGATACCCAATGGCGTGTTCCTCGAGGAAATCGAGCCGCTTCCCAATCCCGGAGATTTCCGTGCGAAGCATCTCGAACTAGGAGATGATCGATTCGTCCTGTTCCTCAGCAGGTTGCATTACAAGAAGGGTTTGGACCACCTCGCCGGCGCGTTTGCGATCTTTGCCAAATCAGCGCCAGACGTTCGCCTCGTCGTCGCTGGCCCGGACGGAGGCGCGCAAGCCGATTTCGAGTCGCGGATAAGCGCCGCAGGCCTTTCAGATCGCACCCATGTCGTCGGCCCACTCTGGGGACGTGACAAGTTCGCCGCAATCGTCGATTCGTCATGTTTCTGCCTGCCGAGTCGTCAAGAGGGATTCAGCATGGCGATCACCGAAGCCATGGCCTGCGGCACGCCGGTGGTCATCTCAAAAGCGTGCCACTTTCCCGAAGTGACCGAAGTTGGGGCGGGCGAAGTGGTGGAGTTGGACGACACGGAGATAGCCGCCGCGCTCCTGCGCGTTCTGACCAACGATCCCACAGCACATCGCATGGGACAAGCCGGCCGTGCACTGGTGCGATCTCGTTACACCTGGCCGATCATTGCCGAGCATGCGTTGGCGACATACCAGCGAATCCTCGACGAGCGAGGCTCGGTCACGTCGTAAGGCGCGTCAAGCCGGTCCAAAGCCAGATCATTGGAGAAGTGCAGGTATAATCCGTGGCAACGCAGGTTCGCGGGCGTAGCTCAGTTGGTAGAGCGTCAGCTTCCCAAGCTGAATGTCGCCGGTTCGAATCCGGTCGCCCGCTTTGATCGATCGGCCGCGATCTGTCGGTGTGATCGATCACAAAGTGGACGCATCGTGCAGGGGACGCACTCAATTCTGCCGCTGCGAGGCGAATTTCAAATGACCGAACTCGGCGGCGATACCGTTCCACATCCTGCGGCGAAGTGCCGATATTGTTACCGCATGTCGGCCTGGTCATTCCTCAATCCTCATGTCTCGACGCAGTGGCGGCCCTTCGCGTCCGACACAATGCGCATTCGTTGCGCACAACCTCTCGCGGGAGACGCGTCATGCAGTTGAGGCGGCCGCTCGCGCTATGGAAAGTTCCGCCGTGGCCGGGAAACGCAAGCGGCAAGATGGAGGCTGCCGCGCCGATCATCCTGCTGTATCACTCGGTGGCGAAGGTCTCGACCGATCCGTGGGGCGTGCGCGTCAAGCCCCGGAACTTCATTGAGCAGATGGCAGTCATTCGCAAGCACTGTCACGCGCTGCCGCTCGCTAAGTTGGATGAAGCCCTTCGCACCGGCGGCATTCCGCCGCGAACAGTCCTGATCACCTTCGACGACGGGTACGTGGACAACCTCGAGCACGCCAGGCCCGCGATGGAGAAGTATGGCGTGCCGGGCACGGTCTTCGTCTCCAGCGGATACGTTGATGCGCCCTTCGAGTATTGGTGGGATGAGCTTGACCGCCTTGTGCTTCAACCGGGAACGTTGAACGACCGAGTCTCCGTCACCGTGGCCGGCAAGCGCATGGAGTGGACTCTTGGCGACGATGCGCGCCTGACATGGGGCGGGATGCGCCGGCATCATCACGGTTGGTACGCGTACGAAGAGGCCAGGCGCATGCGCCCACGCCAGATTCTGTTCTACGAATTGTGGGCAGCCCTGCGAGCCGCGCCGAGTGTCGCTGAGCGCGAACGGGCGATCGACGAATTGCGCCAACAGACCAAGCCTGCTGTCGAGCCGCGGCCCTCTCACCGGTGCTGCACCAGCGAGCAGGTGCGCGAACTGGCGCGTGGCGGCATTGTCGAGGTCGGCGCGCACACCGTGCACCATCCGTCGCTTGGCCACATCGGCGTCGAAGAGCAGCGCGACGAGATCGTCGAAAGCAAGCAGACGCTCGAACGAATCCTCCAATGCCCGGTACGCACGTTCTCCTATCCGTTCGGCACGCGCGCAGACTATTCCGCCAGCACCGTCTCCCTGCTCAAAGAAGCAGGTTTCCACCAGGCGTGCTCGAACTTCCCGGAAACGCTCCTCAGGAATGTGGATCGGTTTCAGTATCCGCGCCGCGTGGTGGATGACTGGAGCGGCGAGAAGTTCGCAGCCAAACTTGCAGGCTGGTTCGCTGACGACGCGAGAACGCTTGGAATCAGCAAGACGTGAAGCCGGGATTGACGATAGCCTTGTGGTGTTGACGCACGCACCCGTACAGCCAGGCGACGCATCCGAGTCGCTCAATGCAGCCACCGAAGCGATGGGCGATCGCGAAGCTCGGGCGCGTGTTGGCTGGTCAAGTCTGCGCAACCAGGGTGGCCGTTATGTCTCGGCATTGATGTGGGTGGTTCGCGATGCGCTGCCGCGCTACACATCGCAGGTCGCGGCCATTGTGGTGTGCAACATTCTGGGGCTCGCGGCCGCCGCAGGCGCTGTTGGAGGCGTGATGGCCTACGCGCGTGCGGCGGAACACGATCGGCCCATGCGCATTCTCGGCCACGCCTGGCGAATCGGCAGCGATGTCCGGTCGCTGCTGCTGTTCGGGGCCGCCATCGCCACACTTGGGATCGTCAGCGCGGGGTGCACGTACGTCGTTGATCGGCTCATCCTCGCTTTGGCGCGCCGCTACCACGCGTTCTGCGCTGATCGCGCCATCGCCATTGCCGCTGATCCGCTCTGCCGCGGCTGGCAGGTCATGCTCGATGATCCGCCACGCTCGATCCTTTCGCGGATGGCTGGCGGCTCTTCGCGCGTCATGGGACTTGTGCTTCGTGATCTGCTGCGCATCATCCTGCCTTCGCTCACGGTCATCGCCGTGGTTGCGTTTCTTTTCTACATCGATGCGACCCTGACGCTCGTGCTGATTCCTGCGACGGCGGCGTATCTTCTGCCGCTGTATGCCATCAATCGCCGCGTAACGCGCATGCAGCGCGAGTATCGCGATCTCTCGCCCCAGGCGCGCAGCGAAGTCGGCCGACGGCTGCGCGAAGCGTTGCAATCCGGCCAGTTAGAGCAGGAATTCGAGTCAATTCGACGCGACGCCCTCCATGGTTCCGCCTACCGGGGGACGCTTGCCGCGTTGTACGGCCGCCTGCTCGCCGACCGCCGCGTGCATCTGCTCAATGCAGCGTTCTTCATTGTCTGCCTTGTCGCACTGCTGATCTTCTTCGGCATCCAGGCTCGCGATCACGCCCGTCCGTGGTCCGACCTCATTTTCTATCTGCTCGCGCTGCGCTATGCGATGACCTCGCTGAAGCAGACAACGACCCTTGGCGCGAAATTCAGCCGGTTCTTTCCGGAGTATCACGCGTACTCCGAGTTTGTCGTGGGCAGCGCCCGCACGCGAGAGCGGCGAAGCCTTGAACGCGCCAAGCCGCGCGAGTTGCCCGATCAACTGTCGCTGCGCCTCGGCAAGTCCGGCCGCTGGAGTTCTCCGCGCATGTTTCGCATTCGACTTCCTGGAACGGTCATCGTCCTGTCGCCGCTCGCATCGGGGCACGCCGATCTTGAGGCAATGATGCTGCGATTCGAGCGACGCGTGGATGAGGATGTTGACCTCACCACCTCTGCAGCCTTCATTGCCAGTGGCGATGGACCAGAAGAAGCGGCGCTTGGAAGCGCGCCGGCCGTCGCCCTCAGCGGCCCCATGGCCGCTCGTCAGCGGACTCCCGCCGCGCTGGCGCCAATCCTGCGCAGCAATGGGCGACTGGTGTTCATCGTCCACGATGATCCGGCATCACTCGACACGTGGCCGCTTTCGGCGAGTATTGCCGATGCCAAAGTGCTGGTTTCGGATGGAATGCGTTTCGTCGCCGCGGGCGATCGCACCTGGCTTCGCGACAATGTTGCTGAGATTTCCGCGTTCCTGGAGGAGAGCGCCGAGAGGTACATGCGGCGCGGCGGCGGCGAAGACGGCGTTGATGACGATGAGGATGAGGACGCCGAATGACCAGCCGGCTCGAAGGCGCAAATTCCATGCGCATCGCGCTTGTCGGCGATCTGCATGACTACGCACTGGGCATCTGGCCTTGGGAGCTTCTCGGCAAGACGATTGCGGGTCAGACGAACCTCTGGCTCAATCGGCGCAAGAAGTTCGATCGCGGCCAGATCCAGCCAACGATCGACCGAGTCATCGCATGCAAGCCCGATCTTGCACTGTTCAGCGGCGACCTCACGACCACCGCGCGGCCGCGCGAATTCCGCTCCATCGCCGCTTCGCTCGCGCCGCTGCTCGATGCATGCGACAGCGTGATTGTCGCAGGAAACCACGACCGCTACACGTTCACAGCGCAGCGCACCCGCCGCATTGAACGCTGCCTTGCCGGGTGCGTGCCGGAGACGTATCCGTATGCTCGTCCGCTCATCGGCGGATGGCGATTGATCGCCGTCGATTCCGCCGTGCCCCGGCTGTTCGATTCGCGCGGGCGCATCGGCAACCGACAGATGCAGCATGTGCAGTCAATGTTGAGTTCGGTGCGGGATGATGAGGGCGTGCTGATGCTGGTGCATTACCCGGTCGGCAAGCCGCCATCGTTGCCACGAAGCAAGGCCGGACATCGGCTGCTGGATGAAGACGCCTGGCGCGATACGCTTGGCCGGTGCCGCGGGCGCGTGATCATTGTGCATGGTCACGTGCATTGTCCGTGGCTGTGGCCAATGGACATGCGCACGCCTGGCTCCCCGAATGCGCGGATTCTGGATGTGAACGCGGGTTCGCCGACGATGGTCAGCAAGGCTTGGCCGCGCGGCCAGGGGTTCTGGATGCTGGAACTGCCCGGCGATCCGTCGCAGCGGTTGACGTTCACGCATCACGTGCGGAATGCGGGAGAAGCGCCGATCGGCATGGATCCAGTATCGCCGTCGCAGGTCGATCAGAATTCATCATCAGATTGGCGCACGCGATCATTGCGGCTGCAGGTGACCTGATGTGGCGGGATTGACGCTAGAATCGCCGGATTCAGCGCCCGTAGCTCAGTTGGATAGAGCACCGGTTTCCTAAACTGGAGGTCGTGCGTTCGAGCCGCACCGGGCGCGTTGAAGCGGCGCATTGGGAATCGATGCACTGGTTGGCTGACCTGCCACCATGAAGCATCGATTCGTCAATCGACGGCCCGAACGCATAGAGTTCTCGAGATGTGCCGCAGCATTCGATCCCTCAATTCAATTTCCACCGTCATTGTGGCGATCGTGTGGGCCGTGTTGTGCGTTGGCCGCGTCGTCGCACAGGACGTGATGCCCTCCGGGAAACAAGTGCGGCCGGAGACCAGTGCGCCTCCGCCGGCGGCGTCGCAGCCGGGAGCATCAGACGATTCCTCTTCCGATGATGATCCAGATTGGCCGCGAACATATATTAAGGCCGCGACTGGGCAGCAGGTGATTGTGTATCCGCCGCAGGTCGATTCGTGGGAGAAGTATCGTGACATCTCGTTTCGTTGTGCGATCGTTGTCACGGTTGACCCAAGTACCGAGCCGATCTATGGCATCGCGCAGGTGAAAGCCCGGACCGCCGTTGACACGGAGGCACGCCTGGTTCGGGTGGACGAGCCTGAGTACGTGTTTCGCTTCCCGGACGCGAATGCGGAATCCGACGCCGCTTGTCAGCAACTGATCGATGAAGTGCTGCCGCAGCGGCAGACCATGACGGTGTCATTGGATCTTCTGCTTGCCTTGGTGAACGCGCCGGACTCCCAACCGCGGGAAGTGGAAGTCAACCTTGACCCGCCGCCGATCTTCTACAGCAACAGGCCGGCGATACTTGTCATGTTCGACGGCGATCCGCGCTTCAAGCCGGTTGCGGGTTCATCGCTGATGTTCGCGATCAATTGCAACTGGGATGTGTTTGTCGATCCATCGACTGCGACCAGTTATCTGTTGTTCGGCGAATCCTGGATCATGACGCGCGACTTGCACAAGGGGCCATGGGAGCCCGCCCGAAAGCTCCCGGCGGCGTTCGAGACGCTGCCGAAGGATGCCTCGTTCATCGACATCCGTGACAATGTGCCGGGCAAGCCCTTGGATGTGATGCCAGCCGTCTTCATGAGCCGCGTGCCCGCGGAGATCATCGTCACTGATGGCGAACCCATCTACGCCTCGATTCCAGGAGTGCGTTTGCGCGCTGTGAGCAACACCGAATCGCCGCTGTTTCGGCACGCGGGCGATCTCAATTTCTACTTTCTCGCCGCCGGGCGATGGTTCCGCGCCAAATCGCTGGAAGGGCCGTGGACGGCGGCGACAAAGGATCTGCCGGTGGAGTTCAAGCAGATTCCACGCGACTGCGAATGGACGTACGCGTTGTCATCCGTGCCTGGCACCGACGAGGCGGCCGACGCCGTCATGCTCGCGTCAGTGCCTCGCCGCGCGACTGTCAACATCAACGAAGTGGATCTCTCCGTTGTGTACGAGGGCCAGCCGCGATTCGTGCCCATTGAGGGCACGACCATCGAAGGCGCGACGAATACGACATCGCAGGTCTTCCGCTGCTCAAACAGGTACTACTGCTGTGAGAACGCCGTATGGTTCGAATCAGGCGCCGCAACCGGCCCGTGGGCGGTGTGCAAGGCCGTTCCTGACGCCATCTACGCCATTCCGCCGACCAGCGAAGCCCACAATGTGACATACGCGAAAGTGCTGGAAGCGAAGAACAACGAAGTCGAAGTCGCATACACCTCCGGTTACAACGATGCGTTCGTCACCGCCACTGTGCTTGTGCTTGGTGCAGGTGTGGTGGCGGCAGTCATCGCTGCGGACGATGTGCAATGGAACGTGCACGCCAACCTCGGTGGGAACACGATCTCTTCTTACGGACGCGGCGCGTTCTACGACTCCGGCGTCGGAGGGTTCTGTCGCAGCGGCGCGGCGTACGGCCCCTACGGCGGGACAGGTGGAGCGGCGTCGTGGAATGCCGCGACATCGTCTTGGGCAAGGCGCGGCTCTTCGTACTCGGCAAACAGCTCGGCAGCTGGTCGGGACGCCCGATCATTGTCGAACACCTTCGGCGCCCAAATCGGCAGCGCGAATCGATTTGCCGCCTGGAGTCGCGGTGTGGTATCCCGGGACAATGATCGGGGCGCGGGCGGACGATCCTCTGCCATGCTCGCCAGGGCAGGTTGGGCTGAATCGTCGCAAAATGCCGCCAATGGGCGTGGCGGCGGCGGCCGAGGCGGTCAAGCCGCACTCGCACGCAACAAGAGTGGTGACATCTACGTCGGGCGCGATGGCAATGTGTACAAGCGCGACGCCGGAGGACAGTGGCAGGAG
Organism: uncultured Isosphaeraceae bacterium; assembly: GCA_964498045.1. Classification (GTDB taxonomy): domain Bacteria; phylum Planctomycetota; class Phycisphaerae; order Phycisphaerales; family SM1A02; genus DATKJG01. The sequence goes on along the minus strand of CAZCGB010000056.1, from coordinate 845 downwards.
CGCGCCGGCGGTGGATGGAGAAATGCTGGCGATGCGTCCAACGGCACCCGAGCATTGGATGCGGAAGCCACAGCGCGCGGCCGAAGCCTCGCCGCAAGCGACCGTGCCTCCACATCGCGCCGCACTTCGGGCGTCGGGAATCGAGGGGCCGGCGCGGGCGGCGGCCGCAGAGGTCGGTAATCTACGTCCTCCGCCACGCAGATTCCTCCGCACTCCCGGCCGAAACCATGCCCAAGCCTTTTCTGGTCACCTTCACCGTCACGCTCTTTGCATTGCTGAACGCCATCGGCATGGTGCCGGTGTTCATCGCCTTCACGTCCTCTGAACGCAAGCGCGTGCAGATGCTCGTCGCGCTGTTCGTTTCGATCACCGCGCTGGCCCTGATGCTGCTGGTGCAGCTTCTCGGCGCGCCCATCCTCACGTTTCTCGGCATCTCCATCGATTCCTTCCGCATCGCCGGCGGAATCCTGCTGCTGCTCATCGGAATCTCGATGATCAACGGCAACGTCAGTGGGGCGTCGCGCGATGTCGCCGAAGACGCCGAGCGCAGCGACCTCGCGCAGGCCGAATCGGTGTACCGCCGCATCGTCGTGCCCATGGCCATGCCGCTGCTGGTCGGGCCGGGCGTGATCGCCTACATCATCCTTCACGCCGGCGAAGCCCGCGCATCCGGCCAGTTCCTGCAGCGCGTCGACATCGCCATCGGGATTTCGATCGTCGCCGCGACGTGCTTTGTGATCCTCTGGGCCGGCCGCGCGATTCAGCAGGTGCTCGGCTCGATCGGCCTGACCATCCTGACACGTGTCATGGGGCTGCTGGTCGCGGCCATCGGCGTGCAGTTCATC
>CAZCGB010000055.1:0-10154 GCA_964498045.1 uncultured Isosphaeraceae bacterium | reverse complement strand
GGATGGAAATATGCTTTTTCGCAACCGCTGTAACTGCGCGCTCATTTTTGTAGGCGCGACGACGTTCTTTCAGACATCTGCGCTCAGCGCGATCATCCGCGTGGACGCAAACTCCACCGAGACAACTCCCGACGGGTCTTCTTGGATTGAAGCGTTCGCAAGCCTCTCCGATGCCATCGCATACGCAAACACACTTTCAGGTTCAGACCAGATTTGGGTTCGAGGCGCGACCGGCGCTGGACTGACCTACTACCCCGACCAGGGAACCGGTTTGACGCCAGGCGACCGAGGTCTGAGTTTCACGCTCGCCAACAACCTCGAAATCTACGGCGGATTTTCTTACGGTGACTCGTCGTTGTCCCAACGCAACCCAGAAACCAACATCACAATACTCTCCGGTGACCTCTCGGGAACGTCTGGCAACGACACGTCGAATTTTGGAAACCGAAGCGACAACTCGTATCACGTGGTCAAGGCCGATTCGATCAACAGCACCGCCAGACTGGACGGCTTCCGCATTCGCGGCGGAAAAGCCGAAGGCTCATATCCCCAGGGTCACGGCGGCGGAATCCTGCTGCTCGATGCTGCGCCGCTCATCGTTCGATGCGTATTCATTGACAACGAAGCGGAAGCCGGCGGCGGCGGCGCGTACGCCGTTAAGGATGCGGCGGCTTTCATTAACTGCCGGTTCCTCGGCAATCGTGCGCTTGATGTCGCCGCCAATCCAGATGTCCCCATGCCAGGCGGCGGCATCTACGTCACCGAATCCACGATGACCCTTGTGAACTGCGAGTTCAGCGGAAACACCGCATCCGACGGAGCCGGGGTCTACGGCCCGTTCGGTTCGTCAGTTCCCACCATCAACATCGACAACTCGACGTTCAGTGGCAATACGGCCAGCAGCACCGGCGGCGGATTGTCGGCCGCGGGAACGACGACGATCAACAATTCCATTTTCTGGGGAAACTCGCCCACCCAAGCCATCGCCAACAGCGGCGGCAGCGTCAATTTCACGTCGTGCGACATTCAGGGAGGAATGACAAACCTCAACCCGCTCTTCGTCGACGCCAATGGCGCGGACAACACCTACGGCACCCTCGACGACGATGTGCGCCTTGATTGCATCTCGCCATGTATCAATATCGGCGATGACTCGATCATGCCGTCTGACACTGCGGACCTCGACTTGGACGGCACAAGTGATCCGCTTTCGCGGGACTTGGCCATGCTGGCTCGTGTTCAAGGCTCACCGATCGAACTTGACATGGGCGCGTATGAGAAGCCTTACACCGCGCCAGCCTGTCGCGGCGAGGCGAGCGGCGACGCCTGCGTGGGTGTGGCGGACCTTTTGGCGGTCATCGCCACATGGGGCGCGTGCGGATCGCCTTGTCCCACCGACATCATGCCCCAGCCATGCGGCAACGGACAGGTGAACGTGCAGGACCTTCTGACGGTGATCGACAACTGGGGTTGCGGCTGCAACGGCGGTCCGCCGCCGATCGAAGATGTCGAGGACTGCATGGAACTGTGCAGCGGATTGTACGAGTGGGGCTCGGAGGACTGGCTCAAGTGCGTCAACGCCTGCGCGGCGCAGTTTGAGGAGTGATGCCGCAGACTTGATCAGCATCGAACAATCCTGATTTCACGCCGCCGGCGCGATGAGCGCATTGAAGCCGGCGGCTTTCCCGCGCGCCGACACGCCGGTGCAAGCGGACGCGAGATATCCCGGCACAGCACCTTCACATGACCGCAAAGGCAATCAACTGATCGACATCGTCGGCTGCACCAGTCTGCCGCTGAAACTGGCGATGGAAATCTGCTGCGCCAGCCGTTCGCACATCGCGTCGATGCCCTTGGCCAGCGCCGGGACTTTCCAATTGGCCAGCGGCGTGCCTGCATCACCGCTGATGCGCAGCTGCGGGTGAATCGGCAGCGAACCCAGGAACGGCAAGTTCATCGCGCCGGCCATTTTCTCCGCGCCGCCCTTGCCGAAGAGGTCGTACTCGGTTCCGTGTTCACAGATGAACGCGCTCATGTTCTCGACCACGCCGAGCACTTCGACGCCGAGCTGCTGGAACATCCGCACCGCGCGCCGGGCATCGTCCTGAGCCACCTTCTGCGGCGTGCACACCACCACCGCGCCCGTGAGCGGCAGCATCTGGCACATGGTCAGCGCGACATCGCCCGTGCCCGGCGGCAGGTCGATGATCAGGTAATCGAGCTCGCCCCATTCGGTCTGCGTGGCGAGTTGCTTGAACGCGCCGTGCGCCATCGGGCCGCGCCAGATCAACGCCTTTTCAGGTTCGACGAGTTTGCCAATGGTCATGGCCTTCACGCCATGCACCTCGAACGGCAGCAGCATGTTGCCGCGGATGCCGCCGGGGAGTTCTTCGAGGCCGAGCATCGTCGGCATCGACGGGCCGTAGATGTCGCCATCGAGCAGGCCGACCTTCGCGCCGTGCCGCGCCAGTCCCACCGCGAGCATCGTGCTGATGGTGGATTTGCCCACGCCGCCTTTGCCCGCGCCCACGGCGATGATGTGCTTGACGTTGGGAAGCGGACTTTCCTTGTCGCGAATCTTCTGATTCGGGGAGCGCACATCGGCGGAGAATTCCACATTCACCGCGTCGACGTTCGCGCCGATCTCCCTGGCCTTGCCTTGGATGGCGCTGACGACTTCATCACGGATGCGGTCCTTCATCGGGCAGGCCGGCGTAGTCAGTTCGATGTGCACGAACACGCTGCCGGCTTGGACACGAGCGTCCTTGACCATGTTCAACGTGACAAGGTCCTTGTGCAGGTCAGGATCCTGCACAGTTCGAAGTGCGTCGTTGAGGTGCTGGGGTGTCAGAATCGCTGCGGGCATGAGTTTGCTTGGATTTTGTTCGGGCTATGCCGTGGGTGATGGATGGAATATCTGGGTTGGAAAGTCGATCATAGGGGTAAGAGAAGAGATATTCGCGAATGCCGCGCATGAACGACGGGCCCTTGGCATATCACGGGGGAGAGGCGAAGTTCGGCTGCCACAATTTCATCGCATCGGCTACGAAGGAGATCAAACCAATGACTTGCCGCAACCTGCTCACCATCTGCATGCTGGGATTCGCGCTGTCACTTTCAAATGCTGCGACCGCCCAGTCGGGCAAGGCGACGAAGCGGGCCGACACGCCCAGCGAGCCGCCCGCCGAGGCGACGAATGAGCCCGAGCGCAACATCCTCGCCGGCCCACAGGTCGAAGAGGAAGCCGAGACCGGCCGCAGCAATCCAATGAGTGCGCCGAACAACGTCGGCAAGGCCCGCGCGTCAGGCAGTGGCGGGGGGCTGCCGTTCCGCCAGTGGATGGACGTGGTGCGCGGCGTCACGCTCGCGCCCGAGCAGCAGGAGAAGATCGCGGTGATTGCAGGTGAGTTCCAGACCGCGCAGCGGCGCTTCCAGCGCGAGAACGGCGAGCAGATGCGCAGGCTTCAGGAACAGGTGCGCCTTTCACGGCAGAACGGCACGACTCCTCCCGAGAGCGTGCGCGAGCAGTATCAGAAGTTTGAGGCGGCGATGCCCAAGCAGGCCGAGTATCAGCAGCGCATCTGGGCGGAGCTGTCGGCAGAGCAGCAATCGGGCGTGCGCACGAAACTCGCGGAGATGGAGCAACGCCGTGCCGCGGAGAAGGCCGGCAAGGACGGCATGCCCGCAGCCAGTGACATGACCATGAGTTCCGGCGGCAGGGCAACCACGACCGGAGGTGGGAACGGCAGCGGTGCTCGCAACGATTCGAAGAAGGACACGAACGAAGGCATGGGAACGACCAGCGGCGATGTGCAGGGGGTCAGGCCTGCCATGGAAGAGTCGCCCTCATCGCGCGATCGCGATGTCGCTCCTGAAAAACCCGCGCGTCCCAAGTTGCGCGGCGAAAACAGTGGATCGAAACCGGATGCGGCGCCAGCCACCGGCCTCGACGCGCGTGGTCAGAAGCGACTGAAGTTCCTTCAGCAGCACCAATCCGCAGGTCGTGCGGGAAACGCGCCGACGCCCGCTGAGAAGACCTTCAAGTTCAATGAGGATCGCGACGCCTGATTGAGCGCCAAGAGCTCATGGATGTGATGATCGCCAGGCCGCGGAGAATCTCCGCGTACTTGTGTTTCAGGTCTGCTCCGGCGGCGTCTCGTACGCCACGCGCAGATCATCCGCTGGTTCGCCTCGCACAGCTCGAAGCATGACCGCAGCCTGGATTTCCGGACGATAGAAGCGTTCGATGTGCGTGATGCATGCGCGCGAGATCTGTTCCCGGTTCTCGCATGCAAGCCAGCGGCGCATCTCGCGGGCAAGGTCATCCACATCGTCCTTGCGGAAAAACCCGCCCGTGCGACCATCGATGATCGCCTCAAACTCGGGCATCTGGTCGTACCAGCCATCGTGCGTCACGCATGGCACGCCGTAGGCCATGCAGTGCATCACGGTCAGTCCGATTGCGCCCGGGGTCACGGCGACATCGCTGGCGGCGATCAGCGAGGAGGTCCGATCTTCGTCGTAGCATTCGCCGATGAACTTGACGCTGTCGCGCACGCGCAGTTCATCGACCAGCGCTTCGAGCCGCCCTCGCTCCGGCCCGTCGCCGACGATCAACAGTCGGGTTGTCACGCCACTGCGAATGAGCTGCGCATGTGCGCGGATGAGCAGGTCGATTTTCTTGAAGGCGTTGAGGCGCGAGAGTGAGATGGCGATGGGAGGATTCGGGTCCCCGAAGAGCTGGCCACGGACAGTCTGCCGCATTGAAGGCGTGATTTCAGCGCGCAAGGATTTCTGACGGCTGTAGTCCAGTGAGTTGTAACAAACATGGCAGCGAGACGGATCGAACCCTTCACTGAGGCAACCGACCTTGCCGAGGTGCCCGTACGTTGTGAATGCATGCGCAAGCCTGAGCCACACGACGCGCAATCGGCGACGAAGCGGCCGGTCCTGCCGGATCAATCCGTGCGTCCAGAAAATCAATCGCTTCCCTGTGAGGCGTGCTGCGATTGCGCACAACCAGAGACAGGGGTCGTTTGGATTCGCCATCATGATGATGGCGTCGAAGCGGCGCGAAAGGCCGGCCTTTGCTGCGCCCCATTGCCAGGCGCATGCGCCGCGCGTCCAGGGGATCTTCATTGCCGGCGCGTCGATCCAGCGCCATCGCATGCGGTGCTGGGAGCTTGAATTGGTCGGTCCTGGGAATGGAACCGTGCCCATGCGTTCGATTGGTACTGCCGCGGCGACGATGGTGCATTCCACAGAGCTGTCAGCCATGAGCACGTCGTAAAGGCCCTGACGATACAGTGGCACGCAGCGATCAATGATCGCAATGCGCGGTTTGGACGTCTTGGCGTTTCGGCAATCGTTTGGCTGTGCGGGCGATGCGGCGGGCATGGTCGGCCGCTCCCGGCGGCAGAGGATGATATCGGTACGAATGCCCGCATCGGAACGATCGCGCGAACCCAAGGGCGGCGTCGAGCGTTAGGATGCATACGCTCCCAACCGGGTGAACTGACTCGTTATGGGAACCCCGCGCGGCGACTGCGGCGGACGACACGCGCTTCATCCTCTTCCAAGATCGGCTCGATGTACTGAACCTCACGCGATGTGCGGCGTCTGCGGAGTCATCACGAGAAACCCCGTCAGCCATGATCAGGCTCAAGTCGTCGCGCGCCTCAATCATGGCCTGTTCCATCGCGGGCCGGACGGCGAAGGAGACTTTCGGGCCGACCATGTGTGCATGGCCATGCGCCGGCTGAGCATCATCGATCTCTCCACCGGTTGGCAGCCGCTGTACAACGAGGACCGGTCGCTGGCGCTGATCTGCAACGGCGAAGTGTACAACTTCGTTGAGCTGCGCAAGAGCCTTGAAGCCCGTGGCCATCGCTTCAGCACCAAGAGCGATTGCGAGACAATCCTGCATTTGTATGAGGATTTTGGCGACGAGTGCGTGCACCACTTGCGCGGCATGTACGCATTCGCGCTCTGGGATTCCAGGCGCAGGCGGGTCCTCATCGTGCGCGATCGCATGGGCGAGAAGCCTCTGTACCTCGTCGAACGTCCGGGTGAGCTGTACTTCTGCTCGGAGATGCGCACGCTGGTGCAGGCGGGCGTGCTGCGGATGGAACTCGATCCGGTCGCGGTTCATCAGTACTTTCATTTCGGATTCGTGCCCGAACCTGGCTGCGCGCTGAAGGGCGTGCGCAAGCTGCCCGCAGGACATCTGCTGACGGTCGATGTGGACACATGGACTGTTCGGGAACGCGGCTACTGGCGAATGGAGGATTCTCCGCCGATCGAAGGCGATCCGCCGACGCTTGTGCGCGACGAACTCGAGCGAATCAGTGAGTTGATCATCCGGTCGGATGTGCCGGTGGGCGTCGCGCTGTCCGGCGGACTGGATTCGAGCATCATCGCGGTGCTGGCGCAGAAGAATTATCCGGGCACGATGCACGCCATCACGATCGGCTACGAAGGCACGCCGTGGCAGGATGAACGCCTGATGGCGCGGGAGTTGGCCCAGCATCTGAAGATGCCGATGCACGAAGTGGAGATCACCTGCGACGACATGGTGCGGTTGTTCCCCACGATGGCCAATGCCCGCGATGAGCCGATCGCCGACATTTCTGGCATCGGCTATTGGACGGTCATGCGCAAGGCGCGTGAGTTGAACCTGCCGGTGATGCTCGCCGGGCAGGGCGGCGATGAATTGTTCTGGGGGTACGCGTGGGTTCGCGCGGCGGCGGCCGCGACCAGGCTTCGTCTGGGGCTTCATGGAGGCAATGGATCGTCGGTCGGGTTGCGCGACTACCTCAAACTCTCACGCATGCCCGTCTCGTACACCGGCGGCCTGCGCTGGCTTCAGGGGCTGGGCGGACTGCGGAGCGGCTGGAACCAATGGCGGTCCGATCGACGCGGCAGTTCCTCACGCGCGGTGTTCTACGAAACCGAGCCGTTGTTCCGCGAAGCGATGATGCATGCGCATGCGGCCTACACGCCCGCGTTCAGCGACCTCGTGCGCGACAGCGACCCAAGCGGCGGGTTCGATCTTTCCTCCCCGACGACGAATGTCGATGTCGAGATCATGCGGATGATCTCGCAGACGTACCTGCGCCAGAATGGGATTGCCCAGGGTGACCGTCTGAGCATGGCATCGTCGGTGGAATTGCGTCTTCCGTTTGTCGATTATCGCCTCGTGGAGACGGTGGTGGGACTGACAAAGGCGCGGCCGTCCGTGGCAAGTCAGCCGAAGTTGTGGCTTCGCGACGCCGTGCGCGACATCGTGCCTGCATTCGTGATGAACCGTCGAAAGCGCGGCTTCAGCCCGCCGTGGCGGCAGTGGTGGCGCGCGCTGCAGAAGGCGCATGGCGGCAACCTGCTGGACGGGTATCTGCGTGAGCATGGCGTGTTGAGCGATCGAGGCGCGCGAGAGATGTTCGACAAGCTCAAGCCGCCGGTGCTCACGCTGCCGCGAGCCCTTGCCGAACGCGCTCTGGCCCTGGAGATGTGGTGCCGATCATTGGACCCCCGATTCGGCGCAAGTCCCCGAATTCCCGTAGGCAAACAGGCCGATATCATTGGTGCCGGCGCTGTGCCGGCGTGATGCCGCGATCCTGACGGTTCGTTCCGGCATCCGAACTGCTGATGGAACAACTCCTCGTCATCTTCCTGCTCGCGTGCGCGCTCGTCGGGGGCGTCATGTCGCTCGCGCGCCCATACTTGTGCTTCCTCGCCATCGTGCTGATGTACGCGCTCGAGCAACTTGGCCAGTCGTACTTCGGCTATCTCCAGTCGCATCAGCAGTTTGTGAACTATGCGATCGGCCTCATGTCGTTGACGGCGTTGGCGGTCCGCATCTCGCGGCGCGAGCGAGTGACCGCCGGCCTGGCCAATCCAGTGACGATTCTGATCGCAGCGCAGATGCTCCTGTGGCTTGTGGCGACGATGTACTCGCCCGCGCAGCAGTACGCTCTGGAAGTCATCCAGGGCAGCCTGCCCTACGCAGCGATGTATCTCGTCCTGCTGCCCTTGCTCGTTCGCGACATTCATGACATGCAGAAAGTGCTCGTGGGCTTGATGGTGGCGGGGTCAGTCATCGCGGTCCTGGTCATCGCCAATCCATCGAGTGCGTATTTCAGCGGACGTCTCGTTTTGGACGTCGGCATGAACGCCCAGGGTCGCAGTGCGCACGGCAACCCGCTCGCGCTCGCGGAACTTGGCGGCATGATGGTGCTCACCGCTGCGCTCATCGCTCCGGTCCAGGGCAAGCTGATTTACACGCTGCTGCGCTTCAGCGCATTCATGCTGGGATTCGGCGTGGCCATCGGTTCCGGCTCCCGTGGGCAGGCGCTGGCGACGGTCGTCGCCGGCGTGCTGTTCTATCCCCTCGCCCGACGTGTGAGCAATCCCCGCAACTTCATCCTGACTACATTGGGATTGATTGTGCTGGTTGTCGGCGTGTATGTGGCGTTCGGAACGTTCATCGGCGACCAGAACCGGGAGCGCTGGGACGCTGTGCAGATGGTGAAGGACATCACCTTGCGCTTCGACATGTGCTGGGACCTCCTGGACGCCTGGCTGGCCAAGCCGCATTGCTGGATGTTCGGTCTGGGGGCGAATGCGTACTTTGACATTTCCGGTGGGTCGGTCGAACGTGCCGCCTACGTGCACAACCTCGCTGTTGAAATCCTCTGCGAATACGGGATTGTGGGCTTTGCGATTTTCTGCGCGACACTGGTCTTGACCGTGCGCGCGGGTCTGAGGCTTTGGCGCCGATATGCGGAAGACCCCATGCTCCGATCCGTGGCCGCGATCATCATGGCGATTTGCGCGTTCGGCCTGTTCAACGCATTGAAACAAGGCAGCATCTCATCCATCCAGCCGTTCTATTGGTGGCTTGTGCTGGTCAAGGTTTCGTATTTCGCAGAACAGTCATTTGCTGCGGATGACACCACGCTGGATTCGTACGCTGCCGATGATGGACTCGTTCCTCAGTACGCCGTTTCAGCAGTGGCGGTGCATCGGAAATGACCGAATCGCCGAGGCGAATCGTCAGGGAATCTGATGGATCGACAAGGCCGAAACCCGCCGAGTCCACGCGCTGGACGGTCGCGCAGCTCGGCGCACGAGAGCATTACTCGGTGCCTCGGGCGTTCAAGGCGGCCAACGAGCTGCGGAATCTGTACACCGACACATGGTGTCGATGGGGTGCTGGGATCATCAAGCATGGGCCGGGACCGCTCCGGAGCATTGCTGGTCGATTCCACCAGGGAATCCCGTCTTCATCGGTGACGTCAGCAAGCATTCAGTCGACATTCTGGCACCTGACGCGTCGCCTCGTCAGACGGCCTCAGAGCATTCGCGATGTGTATCAGTGGGACCTCGAGTACGGCGATTGGTTTGATCGCCGCGTCGCGAAGATCCTGCGACGGCAGGAGTTTGATCCGGATTGCGACAGGTTCTTCGGCTTCGCGACCACATGTCTGCAGTCTCTCAAGGTCATGCGCGACGCCGGTGCGTTGACGGTTGTTGATCAGCCCGCCGCCGGAAGAATCGAGGAGCGCCTCGTGCTTGAGGAGGTGGAAGCGTGGCCGGGATGGGCGTCTGCTGCGCAATCCGTGCCAGAGGTCTTTTATGATCGTCTGCTGGCGGAATGGACCGCCGCCGATTGCGTGCTCGTCAACTCGGAATGGTCACGGCGTGGATTAGTCGCCGAGGGCGTTGACCCGGGCAAGATTATTGTCGTCCCTTGTGTCTTTGAACCCGAAATGCATGCATCGGCAACTGGAGACAAGCCGCATCGACATGACGCCCGTCCTCTCAGACTGCTGTTTCTGGGACGCGTGACGTTGGGCAAAGGAATCCAGTACTTGATTGAAGCTGCCAGGCGCATGCCTCCAGCTCTTGTGGACATCTTCATCGTCGGGCCGCTGGGAATCTCAGAGACGGCCGTGCGATCCGCACCAGCCAATGTCAGGTTCATTGGCCAGGTGCCGCGAGGTCAGACGGTCGCATGGTTCGAGCAGGCCGACGTGTTTGTCTTCCCGACGCTCTCCGATGGATTCGGCCTTACGCAATTGGAGGCCATGTCGCACGGGCTTCCCGTCATCGCCACGCCGAATTGCGGAAGCGTCGTGGTAGATGGCGTCAAC
>CAZCGB010000054.1:0-10199 GCA_964498045.1 uncultured Isosphaeraceae bacterium | reverse complement strand
TTACCGGCGACCGCAGCGGCGACTTCCTCTACGCCGCACTGCATCGCGCGGGCCTCGCCAATCAGCCGACTTCGACATCACGTGATGACGGCCTGCAGCTGACGAACGTGTACATCACCGCCGCCTGTCGCTGTGCGCCGCCGCAGAACAAGCCGACGCCGCGGCAACTCGACAATTGCCGCCCATATTTGATTAAGGAAATGCGGATGCTCAAGCCGCGCGTGATGCTGTGCCTGGGGGCAATCGCTTGGAATGCGGCGCTCGCAGCCCTGGCTGCCTGCGGGTTCACGCTTCCAAAGCCGCGGCCGAGATTCGCCCATGCCGCGGAGCTTGACATCAACGGCGTGACGCTCCTTGGCTGCTATCACGTGAGCCAGCAGAATACGTTCACTGGTCGTCTCACCCCCACGATGTTGGATGAGATCCTCGCGCGGGCAGCGGTGCGGGCAGCGAAGCCCCGGCCGCTGTCAGCAACGTTCGAGCGATCGCTTTAGAATCCGCATCGTTCGGCCTTGTCGGCCGTGCAAGTCAGGAGTCGTTCCGCCTGTTGGCGGGCTTCAGGAGTCGTGCATGTCGCCAGACGAAGCCTTCGCGACCATGGCCGGTCTGGCCATCGCCGTGACAGCGTGGGGCAAATGGTTTTTCACCGTCATCACCCGCGCGCCGTTCGGTGCGGGCCCGGGCATCCGCACAGTGCTGGCGCTGACGCCGATTGGCTGCGCAATGGCGCTGTTCGCCGTACTCAAGCTCTTCGCGGCGAGCGATGTCCGGAATGATCCGGGTTATCTCGCCATGTATGAAGTCATGGGCGTGGCCTGGATGGGCCTCTGCCAGCCGATGATCGCGTTGCTTGGCGTGCATACGCGTGACGATGCGCTGGAGCGGCGCAATCCCGCCGCGGCGGCTGTCATCAGCGGCGGGCTCATCGCGTTCATGCTGTGCTTCGCTGGCGGCAATATCGGCGATGGCCCCGGTTGGTGGGTCGTCATCTTCTGCAGCATCCTCGCCACCGGCTCCCTGCTTGGATTGTGGTGGACCGTGCAGTCGGCGACAGGCCTGGCGGATGCGATCACCATCGAGCGCAATCTCAGCGATGGCCTTCGCTTCGCCGGCTGGCTCATCGCCTGCGGTGGCATCCTTGGCCGCAGCGTGGCAGGCGACTGGGTGAGCGCAGCTGAAACGGCCAAGGACCTCGTCGCCAGCGGCTGGCCTGTCCTTGTTCTGACGTTGGTGGAGATGCTCGTCGGCATGATGCGCAACAGCGACCGCGCGGCGACGCTGCGTGGCAACCCGGTGACCGGCTTGGCGATTGGCATCACCTATGTCGCCGTCGCGACGGGCTACATCCTCTACCTGGGGTGGTGGACATGAACACGCCATGGATTGCATCACCAGCCATCGAAGGCAGCGTCTTCGCGGAAATTCGCCGCCGGACGATCTTTGATTGTTGCAAATGGGACCCCCAGGCCGAGGACGTCTCGGTGCTGTCTGACACGCCGTTGGTGTTGCGAGCCGATGCCTGGAAGGCGATCGCCCAACTGGCGGAAGACCTTGATCGCGAGACGCGGGCGCTTGAAAACGAATTGCTGGAGCGGACCAATCTGCATGAGATGCTGGCGTTGTCGCGGGCGCTCCGCAAGGCGATTCGATGCTCGGCGTCAAATCTCGCGACGTCAGATTTTCCGCGCGTGCATCGTTACGACTTCCATTTCACCACAGACGGCTGGCGGATCTCCGAGGTGAATTCCGATGTGCCGGGTGGATTCATCGAAGCCTCGGGATTCGCATCGCTTATTGCGGCCGCGTGCGATGGACTTCGGCCATGTGGCGATCCTTGCACCGTGCTTGTCGATGCTGTGGGCAAGGCGCGTTCGGGCGGTGAGGTTGTCGCACTGATCCACGCGACCGCGTACAACGACGATCGACAGGTGATGGCGTATCTGGCCAAGCGTTTCGCGGAGGCCGGAGTGCCGACCGTGCTCGCCGCGCCTGATCATCTGGACTGGCGCGACAGAACGGCGTGGCTCAACAGCGAACGCCTGGGCGCAATCGTGCGATTCTTCCCAGGTGAATGGCTGCCGAATCTGCGGGACAGCAGCGGTTGGCCGAATCTCGCCGGCAGCTCGCGCACGCCTCTGACCAATCCCGCATCGGCACTGCTGACGCAGAGCAAACGACTTCCCTTGGCGTGGGACGGCCTTCGAACGCCCATCCGGGCATGGCGACGACTCCTCCCGGAGACCCGTCGCATCACCTGGTCCGACCGTCGTCGGCTCGATCCGCATTGGGTATACAAGCCTGCCCTTGGCCGCGTCGGCGACGGCGTCGGATTGGCAGGCGCGACCAGTAACGGCATGTGGAAGGCGATTCGTCGAGGCGTGCGCTGGCACAGCCGCCACTGGATTGCGCAGCGCCGATTCGAGGCCGTCCCGTTCGCAACTGCACGCGGCCCCATGTTTCCGTCGATGGGCGTGTTCGTGATCAACGGCCGCGCATGCGGCGTGTATGGCCGCATGGCCCCACAGGCGCTCATCGATCATCGTGCATTGGATGTGGCAGTTCTGGTTGAGCGCGGCGCCGCTGCGCCGGAGTTCCGGCAATTGCTGCCGAGATTGGCAAAGGAGCGCACGCATGCGGCCGCATGAGTTGTTCGACCTCTGGGCTCCGCCGACAGGTCGCTGGACGCCCTGGGCCAAGCCCGTTCTCTTCCTGCACGTCGAATCGCCTGGTCAGGTCGAGCCGTTGATCACGGAAGTCGATGTCTCCTGGGCTCCGCGGCCAGGTGATGGGACAGCGATCGTCGTCGACCTGCCGGGCGACGATTCTGTTGCCTGCGCCGTTTCGCTGGCGCGGCGCGGCTATCGGCCAGTGCCGCTGTACAACACGCACGCCAATCCGGCCGGCGCCCTGGACCTGACGCCCATTCTCACAATGATGCGGGTCGCGACACTCGAGTTGCCGAAACTTTCGCTCAACCCCGATTCGCCGCCAGCATTCATGCTTGACGCGAATCGGCTTGCCTTGAAGTCGACTCTCAAGCCCCTCGTTTATGACAATCGCTGGATGGCTTTTCCGCAGGACTTTCCTTCAGCAGCGTTCCTGCAGGCCAGCGGTATTCGCCGCGTCATCGTGGTGCAGAATCTCCCGGGCCAGCCTCACGAGGACCTGAGGCATGTGCTGCGACGCTGGCAGGAAGCCTCCATCGCGGTGCTGATCAAGCGGCCGGGCGACGCGACGGCGCCCGAATCGATGGAGATCAGCAGGCCCTCATGGTTTCGCGCCACCTGGCACCGCTGGATGGCGATGACCGGATTACGCCGCAACAGCGCCGGCGGCTTCGGATCGATCATTCCGGAACCCAGCAGCGGTGGCAGCGGATTTGCATGAAAGGCATTGGTCGGGCCGCGGCTGAAGAACTGCCCACGCCGAGTGCTTTCGATCGCTAAACTCAGTCTGGCGCCGCCAAGCGCTCTCCGTTTCCTGATCGCTCCACGCCGCACCAAGACATGCGACTGTTCATCACTGGCGCCACCGGCCTGGTCGGCCGTCGACTTGTGCTTGACCGCCTCGAACGGGGCGACCAGGTGACGCTGCTTTCGCGCGACGCCGCCCGGGCCCGCGCGCTGTTCGCCGCCGACGCCAATCGCAACATCACCGTGGTCGCGGGCAACGTCGCCGCGCCGGGGGAGTGGCAACAGACAATGGCGGGCTGCGATGCGGTCGTCCATCTCGCCGGGGCGGGGCTGGCCGATCATCGCTGGACCATCGCGTACAAGAAGACGATCGTCTCCAGCCGTGTGGACAGCACGCATCAGATCGTCAGCGCGATCGAAGCCCTGCCGCCCGCACGCCGGCCGCGCATCCTCATCAACGGCTCAGCCATCGGAATCTACGGCGACACCGGCGAGCGCGAGACCGATGAATCCTCGCCACCCGGCGCGACAAGCAACTGGCTCGTGCAGATCTGTCAGCAGTGGGAGCAGCAGGCGCAGCGCGCCAAGTCGCTCGGCGTCCGCGTCGTGCTGCTGCGCACCGGCATCGTCCTCGACGAGCGCGGCGGCGCGCTGCCGCAGATGCTCACGCCCTTCAAGTTCTTCGTCGGCGGGCCGATCGGCAGCGGCCGGCAGTGGATGCCGTGGATTCACTGGCGCGATCTCATCGGCATGATCGACCTCGCGCTGCGCGAATCGACGCTCGAAGGCCCGCTCAATGCCGTGTCGCCCAACCCCGTTCGCAACCGCGACCTCGCCCGCGCCATCGGCCGGCTGATGGGCCGACCGTCATCGCTTCCCGCGCCGCGCTTCGCGCTGCGGATCATGCTCGGCGAATTCGCCAAGTACATCGCCATGAGCAGCCGCGTGCTGCCGCGCGCCGCGCAGCGGGCGGGCTACGTGTTTCTGCATCCTGACCTGACGAAGTCGCTCAACGCGCTGCTGCTGCGCGATGAGACGGATGAGCCTTCGGAACCCGTCGCGGTCGATGGCGGCAACGGTTCGATGCGCATGAACCGCGGCCCCGCGCCGCTCACCGCCGTCGGCCCGCAAGCCCTGTTGAACGAGGAACGCCGCTCGCCCGAGATGCCGATCAAGCTACTGGCCATCGATATTGATGGCACGCTCTTGCGAAGCGACGCGAGTCTACCGCAAGGCGTGATCCAGGCCTGCCGCGCCGCCGAGCGCGCGGGCTGCGTGGTGGTGCTGGCAACGGCGAGGCCGCCGCGCGGCACGCGCACGCTGGTGCAGGCGCTCGACCTCACCAGTCCGTCGATCAACTACAACGGCGCGGTGATCTGGAATCCAATCGACGACAAGCCGCAGTATCACGAGCCGTTGTCGGGTGAGATCGCACGGCAGATCGTCGAGCAGGCCCGCGCGATGCATCCCGAAGTCATGGTCGCCATCGAGACGCTCGATCACTGGCACACCGATCGCGTGGATGACCGCTGGCTGATCACCGACAACAAGACCGCCCGGCCCGATTCGCTCGGCCCGCTGGATGACGTGCTCAGCCAGCCAGTGACGAAGGTGAACCTCATGGGCGATCCCGAATCGCTCAAGCCGATATTGGAATCGATCACCGAGAAGTTCTGGAAGCCGCGGCAGGTGGCGGTGTTCCTGACCGATCCGACATTGATCCAGATCACGCATCCCCTGGTGGACAAGGGCATCGCGCTGCAGCGCATCGCGCGCAAGATGAACCTGCGGCGAGAGGAGGTCATGGCCATCGGCGACGCGTCGAACGACATGGGCATGATTGAATGGGCCGGTTTCGGCGTGGCGGTGGCGAACGCGTACCCGGCCGTGCAGGAGATGGCGGACGCGGTGGTGCCGAGCAACGACGAGTTGGGCGTGGCGCGGGCGATCCAGCGGTTTGTGTTGGCGCGGAGGTGAGCGAGCCGGGCCGTCCTCGGCCCCGACGGATACGCCATCGCGCGTGTTACGATGTCATGAACATGAAACGCCGCGTGATGCGCATCATGCTGTTCCTGCTTCTCGGCGCGATCATCAACGTCGCGGTGGCGTGGGGATGCGTTGCGTTCAACCCGACGCGCGATTTCGGCGACTTGCGCTGGCAGCACCTTGCAGCCGATGATTCGGCGTTGTCGCAGGGTTGGCCGGTGAACGTGCCTGACAAATGGGGTCATCCTGACGTGCCGGGCTACCAAGTTTCGCATGGTGCAGTTGAAGTGCTGTGCGTCTACGCCGATCAAGGACGCTATGAGTTGCTGTTGTTTACCGTGGGTTTCCCCAGTCGCTCGTTGGCCTGGCACACGTTGCTGCAGCAGCCGTCGACCGGACGCGGCACGAAGGTCTTCCAAGCGACGAATGATCCGTGGAATGACGGTCTTGGCTCGATGATCTCGTCGTTTCCAACCTGGAAGCGATGGCCGCTTCGCCCGCTCTGGCCCGGCTTCGCGATCAACACGCTGTTCTACGCGGCGATTCTCTGGTGCCTCTTCGCCGCGCCATTCGCGCTGCGGCGACGGCGCCGCATCAAGCGCGGCCTGTGTTCGAAATGCGCGTATGACCTGCGCGGCACATCGTCCGAAACCTGCCCCGAGTGCGGCGAAGTACGAGCTGACCGCTGATTGCTGTTCGCCGCTTTCCGATACACTCCGCCCATGCTCAAAGTCTGGCTCGATGGCAAACTCGTGGATCAGGCCGACGCCAAGGTCAGCGTCTACGACCACGGCCTGCTGTACGGCGACGGCTGCTTCGAAGGAATCCGCGTCTACGGCGGCCGCGTGTTCAAGCTCGCTTCGCACCTCCGCCGCATGTACGAATCCGCTGAGCGCATTCGCCTCAAACCCGCGTACACGCCTGATCAGGTCGCGCAGGCGATCCGCGACACCATCGCCGCGTGCGGGCTGCCCGACTCGTACATCCGCCTGATTTTCACGCGCGGCGTCGGCACGCTCGGCCTGCATCCCTTCCGCTGCCCCAAGCCCGGCACCATCGTCATCGTCGACAAGATCCAGATTTATCCGCCTGAGTTGTACGCCAAGGGCATGAAGGTGATCGTCGCCAAGCGGCCGCGCATTCCCGTCGCCTGCCTCGATCCCGCGATCAAGAGCCTGAACTACCTCAACAACATCATGGCGAAGGTGGAGGCCATCGACGCCGACGTCCTCGAAGCCATCATGCTCAACATCGACGGCTACGTGAGCGAATGCACGGGTGACAACATCTTCATGATCAAGGGCGGGACGGTTTTCACCCCGCCATTCGAAGCCGGCATGCTGCATGGCGTCACGCGGCAGTTCGTGATCGATGAACTCGCGCCGGCGCTCAAGATCCCGGTGGTGCAGAAGATGCTGCGCGTGGATGACCTGCTGAAGGCGGATGAGGTGTTCCTCACCGGCACGGCGGCGGAGATCATCGGCGTCAACCAGATCGACGAACACACCATCGGCGACGGCAAGGTCGGCCCGGTCACCGCAAGACTCGCGGCGGAGTTCCGAACAAGAGTGGCGAAGAACGCGGACGAAAACTGAACACACCGAAACGCCGAAACGCCGAAACGCCGAAACGAAGAATATGCGATGCGCTCGATCCTTGAATTGTTGACACGTCGGATGGATTCGGATCGATCGCGACGATCGCCCTTGCCATGGCGATTGAAGATTTATCGACGCCAGAATCTGAATGTTGGTCGGCGCATGGACATTTCGGCGTTTTGACTTTTCGACGTTTCGACCTTTCCCCCGATGCGCTGCAAGAACTGCGACTACCCGCTTTGGAACCTGCCGGCGCGAAAGTGTCCGGAATGCGGCACGGACTTCAAGCCTTCGGATTTCCATTTCGTTCCAAATTCAGTCCGCTTCCTCTGCCCGCATTGCGAGCAGCAGTACTACGGCACGACCGAGCACGGCCACCTCATTCCGCGCACCTTCAACTGCGTGCAATGCGCCCAGCGCATTGAGATGGATGAGATGCTGCTTCTTCCGGCTGCGGGCGTCGAGGAGTCGCGTACCGCCGCCGACGTGATGCCGTGGCTGCAGCGCAAGCAGTTCGGCTTTTTCAAGGGCTGGCTGCGCACGATGGCCATGGCGATGGTCTCGCCCGGACGACTGATGCGGGCGGTTCCGTCCAGCCTTGGCCCCGGCGACTCGTTCATGTTCGCGCTCATCACGCAAACGCTCATTTTCCTCTGCGGCATCGGCGTGCCGTTCGCGGTGTTCGGATCAATCCTGATCATGAGCGGCGATCGCAAGGGCATGGAACTGGTTCTGGCCGGCGGATGGCTGGGGCTCGGCGGGACCGTCGGCACGCTTGTGCTTGCGGCGCTCTGGATCCTGCTGACGCACGGCCTGCTGCGCATCAGCGGTTCCTGCGCGCATGGCATCGGCCGCACGGCGCAGGCGATGCTGTATTCCAGCGCCAGCATCGCGCCGGTCGCCGTTCCTTGTCTTGGCGTGTATTGCCTGGGCTATTTCATCTGGGTCTGGTGGATGGTCAGCGCGATTCTAATGGTGATGGAAGGCCAGAAGACCACTGGCCTGCGCGCGACACTGTGCGTGGGAGCCGGTCCGGCTCTGGGAATCGCCGGGATTGGATCGCTGATCGCGCTCATCGCGGTATCAACTCCGCGCTTCTCGACGACGGTGAATGGCGTGGTCATTCCCGCGGGCTCGTATGCCCCCACAAGCGAGGCCGTGACGCTTGCCAATGCTCTGCAGAGCTACGCCAGTTCGCACAACGGCAATTGGCCGGCACATGGAGTTGAACTGGTTGCGGGCGGTAACTTGCCCGCCTCGAACTTCGCGATCATGCAGATCGGCCACGACGAGCAGAACATCGCATTGCCCGGCGTGAACATGACGCTGAGTGCATTTCAGTATCTGCCGCCGAATCGCATGAACCTGACGGCTCAGAGCGTGGCGGCATCGCTTCCGGGCAATGTCATCGCGCATCGGCTGGGCGACGTTGTGTTCACCTACCACGGAATGAAACAGCCGACAGCCGACCCCGGATTGTGGCTCGCGATCATCACGCCTGACCCGGATCAGCCGATTGGCGGCCCGGGAACGATGAACTTCAGCGTCGCGCCGATGGCATTGCTTGGCGACGGAACCATCTCGCCGATCATGCCCAGCATTTCCGCACAACTGCCCGCACAGAACGCGTTGCGGGCGCGATACGGCCTGGGGCCGCTGCCCGATCCGGCGACAGTGCGCAACGGCGCTCCGGCGATGGACAATCGGATTCCTTCGACATCGCAGCCCACATCGAGCAATCGTCCCGTTTCTCTCTTACCAATGTTTGCGCTGCGGCAGATCATCGCAGCCGATGTCGAGATCCCGTTCGCGCTTCGAGCCGAACGTGCGCTCTGAGAGAAAGACAACCGGACGCTTGGGATCGATCCGATTCATCCACGGTTCGGTCGTCTCAAATCCGACGGCCAGGATCGGCGAGACGATGTACTGACTGTGCATCTCGCCCCCGAAGCAGGGTTGCGCGAAGAAGATCCTCGCGCGATTCGCCGGATTGCCGGTCTCGGGCAACGCCTGCTGAAAAGCGAGCAGACGGGAATTGAGTTCACGCGCGTACTGCCAGGTGAGTGCGAAGTGATACGCGCGGCTGGCCACGCCCATCATGCCGCCGATCAGCAGCACGACGGCGCATCCGACAGCAATGCCGCGCGTCAGCGAGCGCTCACTCGCTTCAACCGGATGCCAGAGCGCGGCAAGCGCGGCGACGACCAGCATTCCGGAAGCGACATTCGCGCCGAGGCCGTACAACTCAGACACCGAGCCCATCGGAAGCGTGATTGACAGGCTGGCCATGCCGCCGATGGCACACAGCAGGAGCATGCGTCGTTGGGGCTGCGGTTCACCGGAGCGATGCGCGATCGCCAGCGCGCCCGCCGCGGCAAGCACGATGAACGACGCCATCAACGCAGCCAGCGGCAACAGCCTCAGCACGATCGGGGCTGCTCCGTCCTTCACATCATGCAATGGGCCGTTGGCGAACAGTCCCAGCACCGACATCCATGCGTTGCTTGCCATATTCAAGCCGAAGCCGACCTGATAGCGGGCTGCGCCAGCGAGTTCACCAGCGGCGCCGCTCTCCACGGCATTGCTCAACCCGCTGTACTTCAAGCGGATCAGCAAATGCAGTGCCGGAAGCGCCGCCACGGGCAGCAACAGCAGCGCTGATTTGATCGCCGCGGCACGCTCACGTTTCCAGAGCGCGATGACGGCGATGATCAGCGCCGTTCCCACTCCCGCGCTCCAGCCATAGAAGATCTCCTTGATGTTCACGCCGATGGCGAACAGCATCGCGAGGATCAGCAAGTGTTTGAGCACGCTTCGGCCCGAGCGCGCCGCATCAACGCCTGCGATCGTCATCGCGCCCGCCCATACGCCGAGCGCAGCAGCCCAGGTCTGCGAGCACGTATCCATTTGCCAGATCGAAATCGTCGTGGCCGGCGACAGCGCGATCCAGATCAGCAGCATCGGCACCGCGAAGCGCTGATTCGGCAGCAGTCGTTTCGTCAGCCGCGCCGCGCCGAAGGCCAACGTCAGAAGTCCGAGCCCCTGAATCAACATCACCGCGCGGCATTCCAGCGTTCGCACGTCGCAGAGCAGCGCCGCGACATTCTCCAGCGGCCGGAAGTTCGACTGCGTCGTCCAACCGGTGCGGACGTTCTGCATCAGCGTGCCCGAGTACTCCTCGCCGCGGATGAACTTCAAGTCA
>CAZCGB010000053.1:0-10283 GCA_964498045.1 uncultured Isosphaeraceae bacterium | reverse complement strand
TCGCAGGAGCAGATCGACCACATTCACCGCCGCTACTGGCAGAACATGAAGTCGCTGGGAGAGAGCGGACTGTTCGACATCGTTGCGCATATCGACCTGCCGAAGAAATTCGCGTTCCATGCGAACGCGAATTTGAGCGGGGAGATCGGGGACGCGCTGGACGCGATCGCCTCCGCCCCCAATCGACCGGTTGTGGAGTTGAATACGGCCGGTTGGCACAAGCCGTGCGCCGATGGCTATCCGACACTGGACATCCTGCGAGAGTGTCGTAAACGAGACATCGCTGTGACGATTTCCGCTGATGCTCATCAGCCTGAACACCTCCTGCGCGATTTTGACAAGGCGGCGGCGCGGCTGGCCGATGCGGGGTACACGAAAGTGGCGCGGTTCGCCGGGCGCGAGAAACGGTTTGAGCCGCTGGATGAGGCGGTGCCTCAGTCGGTGGCTGGCTAAGCCGCAAGAGGCTGCTACACTCTGGAGATCATCGCGTCTGGAACCGGCGCCCTCGTGTCAGGCGATCGCCGGTCGTAAAAACCCCTCCTGATGACATTTCGCCGCGTGATCGAAGTCGCCTGATTTCCCCGGCGGCTTCGCGCCGGCGTTGCGCGATGATCCATGCCCATCCTGCCCCTGCCGGTGTTCGAGAAAGAGGCTGATCCCAAATACCGCTCGTCCATGAGCGATGAGGAGATCTACGCCCGGCTCGAAGCCCCCAAGACCATCGTCGTCCGCTACGGCCACATGAAGTTCGTCGGCGAGTTCCCCTACAACGGCGACGCCAAGCCCGGCTGCGGGTCGAAACTCGTGGCCCGCACGCATCGCGGCACAGAGCTCTGCGAGATGCTCACGACCACCTGCAGCAACTCCGGCTGCGGCAAATCCGTCAGCAGACGCGAGGTGCTCGATTACATCGAGAATTCGGGCGGCAAGGACTACCCCTTCCACACCAACGGCCGCGTCATCCGCGTCGCAACGATCGAGGACCTCAATCAGCAGTCGGCCCTCGACAACGTCCGGCGCGAAGGCGTGAAGGCCGCCCGGGCGATCGTCGCGGAAATGCAGCTGCCCATGAAGATCGTCGAGGCTGAGCCCATCCTCGGCGGCGAGTGCATGACGTTCTTCTACATGGCGGAGAACCGCATCGACTTTCGCGAGATGGTCAACCGCCTGGCGTCGCAGTTCGGCACGCGCATTGAAATGCGGCAGGTCGGCGCGCGGGATGAGGCGAGGCTCGTCGCCGACTACGAACGCTGCGGCCAGCATTGCTGCTGCAAGAACTTCCTCAAGGTGCTCAAGCCGGTGTCGATGCGCCAGGCGAAGGTGCAGAAGGCGACGCTTGATCCCTTGAAGATCTCCGGCCGCTGCGGACGGCTCATGTGCTGCCTGCGGTATGAGGATCAGACGTACAAGGAGTTGAAGAGCCGCCTGCCCAATCGCAGCAAGCGCGTGGGCACGTCGGAAGGCCCCGGGGTGGTGGTGGATACCAAGATCCTGGTGCAGCTGGTGCTCGTGCGATTGGAACACGACATGCGCGAGATCGCCGTGCCCGTTGAAGAGCTGATGGATCCGGAGAAGTGCCCGAAGCCGAAGGCGGCGGACATGCCCGAGAGCGGCACACCGCGCGAAGGCCGGGGTGGAGGCGCGGGCGGCGGGGCTGGGCGTGGCGAACGACGCGAGCGGGGCGCGAAGCCTGCATCTGCCGTGCAGCGAGCGTCGATGCAAGCGCAATCACCGCCGGTCGCGCCTGCAGTGTCGAACGAGCCCGCGCCGGCAACGGATGATCCGTTGCGCGGCATGAGCGCTGAGGAGGTTGCCGCTCGCGCGGCCGATTCCGGCTCGGGCGGAGAGCAGCGCAAGAAGCGCCGGCGTCGTCGCAAGCGCAAGGGCGCCCCGCCGGGTTCAACTGGCGGAACTCCAACAAACCCCGGCGATGCGCTGCGAACGCCGTCGGAGGGCGATCGGCATCGCCAGCAGGATGCGTTCCGAGAGATGGCGCAACGGACCGAAGATGATGCCGACGATGGCGACCAGGGCTCTGATGATGGCGACGAGTCAGACGCTCCCGAATCGTCTGCTGGGAACGCACAAGGCGCACCAACATCCGGCGAGGGCGGTGGTGGCCCAGGCGGTGGACGCCGCAAACGTCGGCGACGTCGCCGACGGGGCCGGCGCGGCGGAGAAGGCGGCGGTGGGGGCGGTGGCGGCGGACAATCGCCAAGTTCGCCACCGATGCGGTGAACGTGCGCCGGCTATCGGTCTCGGCAGATGCCGAAAACTCCAATTCATCAAGGATCTGGTTCTTCTAGTACGAGGGCTCGAACATTGCGGATTTGATGGCTGCCTGCAGGTTCGCCGGGCGCGGATGCCGCGCAAGACCAAGCTTGTACACGGCCTCCGCAACCGCCAGCGCGATGCTTGCGGAAACGTCACGGATGCGCTCGAGCGCGGGGTAGATTCGACCCAGCTCAAGGTCGTGTTCCGACACGTCGTTGGCCAAGGCTCGCGCCGCTGCGACGAACATGTCGTCGGTCACGTGCCGCGCTCCGCTGACAATCGCACCCAGCCCGACGCCGGGGAAGATGTACGCATTGTTGCCCTGCCCCGGAATCAGCGTGCGGCCTCCCAGGTCGACGGGGTCGAACGGACTTCCGCTTGCGAAGATCGCGCGCCCGTCGGTCCACTGGTACGCCTGACGGGCCGTGCACTCGGATTTCGAAGTCGGATTGGAGAGCGCGAAGATGATCGGACGGGCGTTGATTGCCGCCATCGCTTCGACCACCGGGCGCGTGAACGTCTGCGGCATGCCGGAAACGCCGATGATCGCCGTCGGTCGAAGCGACAGCACCGCCTGCACGAAATCGCTTGCGCCCGGATGCTCATGTGCAAACGGCTTCTTGTGCTCCACGAGATCATTTCGGTTCCGGACCACAAGCCCGCGAGAATCGAAGAACCATGATCGCCGCCGCGCATCCTCGGGTTTCATGCCCTCGGAAGTCAGTGCGCTGGCAACCAGCGCGCCAATGCCGATGCCCGCCTCGCCCGCGCCCAGGAACAACAGTCGTTGATCGGCGAGCGTTCCGCCGGTGATGCGCATCGCCGACCAGAGGCCCGCCAGAACCACGGCGGCGGTTCCCTGAATGTCGTCGTCGAACAGGCAGTATTCGTGGCGGTACTTCTCGAGAAGGCGGAAGGCGTTTGCGTTCCCGAAGTCCTCCAGTTGCACAATGGCTTTCGGGAACACGGTGTGCACCGCCGCAAGGAACTCATCGATCAGTCCGTCGTACGAGGCGCCGCGCGGTCGGCGCTGCCGCAGTCCGATGTAGAGCGGATCGTCCAGCAGCGACTGATTCTCGGTGCCGACATCCAGCGTGATGGGCAGACACTGCGTCGGATGGATGCCGGCGCATGCGGTGTACAGGGCGAGCTTTCCGACGGGGATGCCCATCCCGTCGGCTCCGAGGTCGCCCAAGCCGAGTATCCGCTCGCCATCGGTCACAACGATGATGCGGACGTCCTCGTGCGGCCAGTTGCGCAGCACGTCGACGATCTGGCCACGATCCCTGGTCGAGATGAACATCCCGCGCGGGCGCCGAAAAATGTGGCCGTACTGCTGGCAAGCCTGGCCGACGGTGGGCGTGTAGATGATGGGCATCAATTCGGTAATGTGATCGACCACCACGCGATAGAACAGTGTTTCATTGCGATCCTGAAGCGACATGAGCGCGATGTAGCGCTCAAGATCCGACGGCTTCTGCCGCAGGTTCTCAAGCACGCGCAGCACCTGCTCATCCTGGGTGTGCACGCGCGGCGGAAGCAGGCCGCGAAGCCCCAGTTCCTCGCGCTCCCGCTCCGTGAAAGCCGTGCCCTTGTTGCGAACAGGATCATGCAGCAGCTGAACTCCGCGGCAGGGCGTTTCGAACGAATGGGTGGTTGGTTCCGCCAGCATCTGGGTGGTCATGGCCAAGTCTCCTGTCTGCGATGTTGATAGAAGGTCAGCCGTCGCGTGTCGACGGGAATGCCGCCGTGTTCGCGCTGGACTCGCGCCCGCACTTCATCCCGTTTTTGGTCAAAAACAGCGGTCGGGTGCGGTGAATGCCGCCGCGCGACTCAAGCCCGATTCTCATCTCGTTGCGCCCGTCATCCGCAATTCCCGTTTGAGTGTGTGAAGCCAAGTTCGCCGTGCGAGCGGCCGCGGGATGTGCCCGTGGCTGCGGCCGGCTCGATCGGTCATACCCCTCACCCTGGAGATCTGCGATGTTGAATTCCACGTTCATGCTGTCACTGCGCGCCGCCGCCGCCGGGTCCACTGCGATCCTCGCCGCCGTCGCTGCGCAGCCCGCGTTCGCTCAGAGCGAAACGAAGTCCCCCGCCGCCGCGCCGCCGATGGTTGGCGACGTGAAGACGCAGGCGAAGCAGTTCGCCAAAGAGCCGACTGATTCGTCGCGCGCCACGGCAATTGCTGCAGCAGCCGCGGCGCGCGGCAACAACGCCGGCGGCGCGGCCATTCCCCGCGTGCAGCAGGAGGCGGCGTTGTTCCTTGCTGGCGACCTGTTCGCGAACCCCGTCTACGACGTCGCGGCCGACGGCTCGGTCTGGGCCCGCGGCCGCACCTACAAGGCGCACTTCGCCGCCGATGGATTCACCTACGTTCCTTTCCTTGGAGGAAGCGCGCCGCGCAACTTCCCGGTGACGTTTTCCATCGATTCGATTGAAGTCGCGGGCCAGCCGATGGCCCTCGCGCAGCCGATTGTGAAGCGCGATGGCAATCGCGTCACCATTGATCGCGGCGGCGTGGTGGAAACCTACGAACTGACCGCCGACTCGGTTGAGCAGCTCTTCGTGTTCAACGGCAAGCCCGGCAGCGGCGAAGCCAGGATCCACCTCAACGTGCAGTCGGAGATGAGCGGCTCGCGGCAGGGCGACAAACTGTCGTTCGCCAACGAGTTCGGCATGGTGTCGTACACCGACGCTGTCGCGGTCGACGCCGCGGCCGAGCGCACCAGCGCGCCGACGCAACTGATCGACGGCAGAAAGATCGAGATCAGCGTGCCCGGGTCCGTCATGGCCGGCGCGAAGTACCCGCTGACCATCGATCCGGTTCTCAGCACCTTCACGCTCAACGCGCCGCAGGGCACGGGCGCGTTCGACGGCCGACCGGATGTCGCCTTTGACCTCGTCACCGGCAAGTGGATGATGGCCTGGGAGGAGAACTTCAGCGCCGCCGACGGCGACATCTACACGGTGCTCTGCGACGCCAGCGGCGCGCCTGTCGCGGGAACGGTGGCGGCGATCAACAGCGACACCGCGAACGCGCGGCGTCCGGCCATGGCCAACAACCGCCAGTTTGCCGAGTGCTTCGTGGCGTACGAGAAGGGCGACGCGCCGACCCGCAAGATCTTCGGTCGAAGCCGCTCCAGCACCGCGAACACCGTGTACTCCGACATCCAGATCAGCGAAAACACCTTCTCCGGCGATCATCACAACGCCGACGTGGGCGGCGACCCGAATCCGCTCGGAGCCGTGTACTACTGTGTGACGTGGCAGCGCGATTTCAGCGCGACTGACACCGACATCCTTGCCCGGCTCATCGACGTCGGCGCCGACTCCACACACGGCGGAACCATCGGCATCGCCAACTCGAGCTCGACGCTCGACTCCACGCCCGCCATCTCCAACACCGACGGCCCCACCGTCGCGCAGGATCAGGACTGGGTCATCGTCTGGGATCACCAGGCAAGCCCCACTGATCACGACATCTTCGCGGCCCAGGTGCACTGGGATGGCGTGGTCAGCCAGCCGATTTACCCGATCGACAACTCCGGAACCGACGACCGACGCCCCACGGTTTCGACGAAGCAGATGTTCAGCGGCAACTACCTCGTGGCATATGAAGAGAACGGCCAGTTCATCTACGGCCGCCTGTACTCGGGCACGACCCTGCTCACCGGCAACAACCTCACCGCGCTGGAAGGCGTGACGCCCAACGAGCACGCCTGGGCGCCCAGCCTTGACGCCAACGACGGCAAGTTCGTGATGTCGTACCTGCAGAACATCCCCGGCTGGGTCGACAGCGACATCTTCGTCACCACCTTCTGCGCACAGAACAACGTGCTCAAGCCCGCTGAGACCCACCGCCGCCTCGTGGCGACGACAGCCAACGAGGAACAGGTTCGCGTCGCTTCCGCCTTCGCCAGCGGCGCGAGCACATCCAACCGCGACACCGTCTCGGTCTGGACGCGCCGCATCAACGGCTCGTACGGCGAGGTGGGCGGCGCGAAGTACGTCGCACCCAGCAACTGCTGCCGCACTGACATCGCCCCCGCCGGCGGCGACGGACAGACCAACGTCGCTGATCTGCTGCTGGTGATCACGCAATGGGGCAATGGCATCAACGCTCCGGCCGACATCAACGGCGACGCCGTCGTCAACGTCGCCGATCTGCTCGCGGTCATCACCGCATGGGGCAACTGCCAGTGACCATCTCGTGAACGTCAGTGTTCGACTGCAAACGACCCCCGGCGATCTGCCGGGGGTCGTCGCGTTCTGGCGTGCGGGTGCTCCGGCTTCAGCGATTCGACTACCATCCCGCTCCATGCCCCAACCCGCATCGACCGCGCCTGCGCACCACGACACAAACATGGTTGAGACGCTGCAGTCGCTCATCGTCGCGTTCGTCCTGGCGATGACCTTTCGCGGATTCGTGGTCGAGGGCTTCGTGATTCCCACAGGCTCGATGGCGCCCACGCTCATGGGGGCGCATGCGCGCATCCAATCGCAACAGACCGGCTGGAGTTTTCCCGCGGGGATGGATCCCGGTTCGTCGGCCACGACCGAAAGCATCACTGATCCAATGCTCGGGCCGGGTTACTCCGGCGCGGCGATCGCCGGCAAGCCGCCGGTGCGCCAGATGGGCGATCGCATTCTCGTGCTCAAGTGCCTGTATCCGTTCTTCGAGCCGAAGCGCTTTGACGTCGTGGTGTTCAAGAACCCCACCAAGTCGCAGGGCGATGAGGCGAACTACATCAAGCGGTTGATCGGGCTGCCCGATGAGGAGCTGTGGTTCTGCGACGGCGATGTCTTCGTCCGCCGCGACGGCGCAGCCGAGTTCGCGGTGCAACGCAAACCCGAGTACGTGCAGCGGGCGGTCTGGCAGCCCGTGCACGACAGCGACTTCGTGCCGGTGAACGTGGAACGCCTGAACGAGGAAAGCCGGCGACGCTGGAACGGCCCGCCCTGGGTGGGTGATGCGGCGACATGGGATTTGAGCGGCCGCGCGTATCGATGCAACTCGGCAGGGTCGGTGGAGTTGCGCTGGGATCCCAGCCGGCGCGCCATCGACGACTGGACCGCATACAACATGCTCGTGCCCGCGCCGTACCAGGGGCCGACGGTCCCCGTCAGCGATGTGCGCGTCAGCGCGACGATCGTGCCCGACGCGGCGGGCCTGACCAGCACGCTGGAACTGCAGGCTCGAAGCCACATCTTCGAATTCGTGATCGAGCCCGCGCGGGCGATCATGCGCATGCGGCCGACGGCCGACCAGAACGAAAAGGCCGTCGAGCGCGAGGCGGCCATCGACCTGCCCGGCCCCGGTGAGGCGTTCACCGTCGAGTGCTGGCAGGCCGATCAGCGCATGCGGCTGTTCATCAACGGCCGCGAGGTGATGGAGCCCATCACTTGCGACTGGACGCCCGTGCAGCGGCTGCAGAACGCCACGGGCGTGTTCAACACCAACGATGCCAACTCACTGCTGAATCGCAACGTGATCGCGCCGCGCCTGCGCTGGACGTTCAGCGGCTCGCCGCTCACGCTGCATCGCGTGCGGGTCGATCGCGACCTGTTCTATCGCCGCGACATCCTGCGCGGCAAGGCCGTGGAGAATCCCACCAATCCGGGTTTCGAGAACATCGTGCGCCCCGGCATGGCCGGCTACGGCACGCACCCCGACAACATCGCCCGCATCGGACACGACCAGTTCATGATGGCCGGCGACAACAGCCAGATGTCGCTCGACTCGCGCTTGTGGGGCAATCCTGATCCGCTCGTGTCGTCGCAGATCGACCCCGCGCCGTTCGTGGTGAACCGCAAGCTGCTTCTGGGCAAGGCGTGGGTGGTGTACTTCCCCGCGCCCAATCCCATGTTCGAAGGCGGAAGGCAGGTGATTCCCGACTTCGGCCGATTGCGGTTCATCCGCTGACTCGTGCGCAAGGGAAAAACTCAACCCCCGACCGCCTGAGCGCACGGTCGGGGGCCGGAACGTGAGACACTGAGCATCGGGCGCGGCGGGGGCAATACGCTCATCGCCGCGCCGTCCTTCCTTGCCTTCGTGCATGCCGTCGATTACTGCGGCTGCGCGTCGCCATTATCAACGGGCGCGGCGACCGGTTGCACATCGCCATCGTCTGGCCGCAGGGGCACGGCGACGATCTCGCGCCGCGCGTTCGGATCGACGACGTTGCCGATGAACGGCGACATCACCTCATCCCACATGTCGATCCACTGCTGGTACTGCGCGGGCTTGAGCACTTTCTTCATGCCTTCAAGGTTCGCCCTGTTGATGTCGCCACTCATGAAGCCGGCCTTCATCGTGTCGCCCTCGCGCAGCAGGCGATACATCTCCTGGTTCATCTCATCCATCTCCACGCGCAGCGCGGCGTAGGCTTCCCACTGCTTCGCGGTGAGCCCGGGGCGAATGCGGTTGAGGATGTCTTCATCGGTTCCGCCGAACGGCGTGCCGCTGGCCATCGGGTCTTCCAACTTCGGCGCATTGGCGTTCTTCCCGGCTGAGGGCGAAGCAGTTGCCCGCGCGCTCCACAACTGCATGTACTTCGTGTACTGCTCGGGCGTGAAGATCTGCCTGAGGCTCTTGTGCAGGAACGCGTTGATCTCCATGCCGCGCTCGACGTGTCCGTTGGGCAGTGCCATCATTTCCGCGGTCTGCCTGTGCAGATCATCCTGCAGCGCAAGGTATCGCTGCTTCTGCTCGTCGCTCAATCCGAGTTGTGCGACGATGCGTTTCTCCTTCGCCTCAAGGGATGAATCGAGCGATTGCTTCCTGGTGTTCGGTTCGTCATCGTCCTTGCCCTTGAGCTCATCGCTGATCATCGGGCGCATCGGAACCAGCGCACGCGCAGGCGGCTGCTGCGCCGCGGCGGAAGCCGAAGGGGCGGCGCCTCCGGCAGCTCCAATGCCGGCGACGTCGATCGCGTGCGCGCCGAGGCACAAAAGCATCGCCGTCGCTGGAATCATCGTGAACATCGTGCGTGAATGGGTCATCGTGAGAGCTCCTTGGATCGAGATCGGCCC
The DNA here is from genome assembly GCA_964498045.1 of uncultured Isosphaeraceae bacterium. Lineage (GTDB taxonomy): Bacteria > Planctomycetota > Phycisphaerae > Phycisphaerales > SM1A02 > DATKJG01. Next base: position 977 of record CAZCGB010000053.1, on the reverse strand, counting down.
GTGGCTGCGGGGGCCGGAATTGGAACCGCGGATGCAATCGGCGCAGCCGCGCCGAATCGCGGGTTCTCACGTCCCGCTGTGCCCATCGATCGCGCCGGCGCTGCGTCGCGCCTGCGCGCTGACTGTTGATCGGGCCCTTTGCCCGCACCAATTTCGCTGTCTGCGTTTGCTGGTTCGACCGGACCGGCGGGCGCGCCGACGGAGTTTCCTTCGGCGCTGAAGGGAATCACGACCGCATCCGGGCCGTCGCCGAAGATCACCGGCACGGTCATCGGCCAGCCGTCGGGCGTTTTGACGTACAGCAGGTTGTTCAGGTCGATCAGATGCGTTCGCTCCTTCGTCCGCCACGTCGGTGTGGCGGCAATGCACACTGCGGCGAGCGCAGCGAGCGGAAACGCGCGCAGCGGCGTGCGCGGCCGCCCGAGGCTTCGCAGGCGATCGCGCAGACTGTGGAAAGGCTCGACAACGCCGGCCGCAACCGGCGCGCCAAGCGCGGGCCCCGGAAGCCCCTGTGCGAGGCGCACCAGCATGCGGCCGTAATCCGCGGGCGTCGTCTGCGTGTGTCGCAACGCCAGGGCGTCGCATGCTTCATCGGTCGCGCTGCGAAGCCGGCTCTGCGCGTACCACACCAGCGGGTGGAAGAAGAACATCGCCTGCGCCGCCGCCGCGAGCCAGCCCCAGTTCAAATCGCGGCGCTTGAGATGCGCAAGTTCGTGACCCAGCACCGCGCTGATGGCTGTGGGACTCTCCATGTCGAGCAGCATCGCCGGCAGCACGACGATCGGCTGCCCGCCGCCCAGCAGCATCGGCCGCTCGATCAGCGACGATTCATGCACCATCGGCGCTGTTGGCAATCGCAGTCGATCAGCGATGCGCGCCGATTCGCCCACGATGACGGATCGCTCGCATCGAATGACGCTCAATCGCAGCAGTCGTGCGGCGCGCCAATCCGCCCAGAGCATGATCATGGCGAATCC
>CAZCGB010000052.1:0-10335 GCA_964498045.1 uncultured Isosphaeraceae bacterium | reverse complement strand
ATTCGCTCGATCTCGGACAAAACCGATGCATCCGCCGATTGCAACAGCAACAGTGAGCGACCTTTCACCGTTCGCAGTCGCAGTTCGTAAAAGACACGGCTGTGATTGCCCCAGACCTTGCCGACATACAACTGATCAATCGCGTCGCGCGGAAACGTCGACTTGCGCAACATCGGAACCGGGCGGCGAACAATTCGAACGCCGTCGATGGCGATACGCACGTGGCGATCGCAACCGCCGATGACGGGCAATACGCTGAAGCCGATGAATGCGACCATGAATGGAACGAAAATGCATGCCGCGACCCCGCCCATGCCATTCGCAAACCCGATCACGATCAATACGCCGAAGAAAATCGTGGAAACGACAATCCATAGGCAACCGACAATCAACAACGCATCCACGCCCGGCTGGACCAGCGCGATGTGGTCGTCGGCGAGTTCGATCCGTACGTCCTCGTGCGACGCGATTTTTCGCGCACGCTCAACAAGCCACGACACGCCAGGCGGCGCGTCGGCCGCTGTTGACGCTTTGCGAGGGGAAATCGCGAAGTTGATTCCACATGCACCACATCGCGCGACGGATCCATCGGCCGTTCCGGATTCCTGAACGACGATCTTGCCGCAGGATGGGCAAGTGATGTCCACGCCGTTATTTCTGCACAACCACGTCATAATTGAACGTGTTGGCGTCGTCATCGCGCAGCCACTTGAGTCCAAGACCCTTCGGCCGAAGGTTTTTGGTGGCGATGACCGGCGGCGTCGGATTGGCCTCCTCGAGCATCCGTTCCTTCTTCGAGGTCGCCCGCGACTTCGGCCGGCTCAGTTCAAACACCGGCTGCTCCGGGCAGAGGTCGTCCAGCGGAATCGTGAACAGCGTGTCGTCGGCGGCGCTGAGCTTCTCTTCGCGGCCATGCGCCTTGGTGACGTGGCTGAAGTTGATCTCGCGCAGCATCGCCTTCAGTTCATCCATTGATTGCGGATACTTCTTCAGCCGGCCGAGTTCGAGCAGGCCCTCGGCGAGGAACTCCATGCGTTCCAGCGCGGTGACGAACGCAGAGGGCTTCGCCGCGAGCGCGTACTTCTTCCACGCGGCTTCGAACTGTTCGATGTCCGGCCCGAACGTGCGCACGAACGCCTCTTCCGATGGCAGGCCGTTGTTGAGATGCCGCAAGTACGTTTCGAACGCCGAGGTGTACTTGCCGCCGTCGCCGTACACCAGGAAGTGCACCATGCTCCAGGCCTGGTGGTAATTCATGGCCGCGTCGCCGGCGTTGACCGCGGCGTTCCATTTCTGCGGCGACATCGACAGCATCGAGCGGAACGGCACCGACGTGTTGGTCTCCACCGCGTTCTTGATGGCGTCCAGCGTGCGCGGCGTGTTCTGGCCGATGATGAGCTTGTCATCCACCATCACGCTCTCGCCGAAGAACTCAGCCATGCCTTCGTTGAGCCACATCGGCAGGTCGTCGCCGAAGCGGCTGTAGGCGAATTGATGAAAGCCCTCGTGCTGCACGACATGCTCGATGCGCCGCTGCGGCAGGCCTTCGACCCAGAACGCCAGAGCCGCGCCCGCCTGCGTGACAAAGAACATGCCGCCGGTGCCCTCGGCGTTGACGCCGAAGCGGGCGCGAAGCGTGAGCAGGTAATCCTTTGGGTCCTTGAAGATGAGGACGTTCAGTTTCTCCTGACCGCGCAGGGGAAGCGATGCGAGCCGGCGCGAGTACTCCTCGTACATCAGATTCAGATGCCGCGCCAGAGCGTTGGCCTGAGCCGCGGGAAGGTCGGTCTTGATCCAGTAGTAGCCGACTTTCTTTTCGGGCGAGCGGTCCCACCAGGAGAGTTGCGCCTGGCGCGGAGGGTTCTGCGCCACGGCGCGGCCATTGATCGCGAGAATGATCAGCAGAGCCGTAGTCACAAATCCAAGCCGGGCCAAGGGTCGCCCAAGCGACCGTCGGCCCGGGTGGGCGGCCAGCCGCGCGTCGACCCGGGCCGGCGCTTCGCTCTTGCCCGGTTTGCTGGAGATGACTGACCGCATGCCATCAGGATACCCGCTTACGACTGCGGGATGCCGGCTTCCTTCATCTTCGCATCGTCCAGATTCTCCAGACCCTCATCCTCGGCCACGATGACCGCGAAACCGTCCTTCACCAGCACCGCGATGTTCTTGTCGGCGGCCAGGGCTGTCCGCAGGTCTGGGCGGCGATCGACGAGCGTGAACCACGCGTCGGAGCCGTACTTGATGACGGTGATGTGCGACTTGTCGTCGATGCGTTCATCGACCCAGAAGCGTCCGACGCGGTTGTACCACTGGTCGCCGATCTTTCGGAAGGCGAGAGCGTTCTCATCGACGCGGGATTTGTCCTTGGAGCGGGATTCGCGCATCTCCGAATTCTTCTTCGCGAGCTTGGTGGCGCCTTCGCCAGAGACCTTGCCCACGTCGTCGGCGTTCACTCCGGGAATAAGGAGCGCATCGCCGTCAGCACCGGATTCGCCGAACACCGAGCCGTTCGAATCGCTGGCCGGGCTGCGCTCGCCCACCGCCACGCCCGCGCCGCCGAGGAGGTCGCGCTGATCCTGCGCGGACGATGGTTCCGCCCTGCCACCGCCGCCACCTGTTCCACCACTTCGACCGCGCGATGGCATCGGCCGCGCGCCGGGTGGCATCGGCGGAACGTTGCCGCCGCGCGCAAGTCCCGGCCGCATCTGCTCGGGATTCACCAGCCAACTCGTGTACGGCGTCTGGATGCCGAACTCGGTTGACAGCGCCATCACTTCGCTGACCATCTCCTGATTCTCGCCATTGGCGCGAATCTGATCGAGCAGGAACGCGATCTTGCGGCCGGCCCAGACCGAGGGCACGTACTTCGCCTCGGCCGTGTTGGTGAAATCGACATTCGGCCAACTGAACTCGATCTCCTTGCCATCGCGCATGGCGGTCAGCTTCACCGCGCCGCTTGCGGGCTTGTCGAAACGGCCGGCGACGATCAACTGCTGGCCGTGGTACAGGTCGCCGAGACTTGCGGGGAATTTCTCCGTCGCGCCGATCTCCGGCAAAGTCAACTTGCAGTTCGTCAGGACGGGCTGGCTGATGACGCTGAAGAAATCGCCCAGCACCAGTTCCAGGTTCTCGCCCGGCTGCACATACGTCGGCTTGCCCGAATACAGCAAGCCGAGCTGATCGAGCAGCAGCGTATTGACATCATGGCCGACGCCGAAGGAGAAGATGCGCGCGCCTTTGGAATTCGAGTCGCCGGCGACAAGTTTCAGCGTGTCTTCAGCGGACTGATTGCCCTGGCCATCGGTGATGAACACGATGACGAACGGCCGGCTGTTGTCCTCCGCCTTCGGCCGCAGGCCCAGTGCGGCCTTCAGCGCATCGTTGATGTTCGTTCCGCCTGCCGCGGTGAACTTCTCCACCCACTGCTTGGCCTCGCTCTTGGCGTCCTTGCTCGCGTCGGCGATCTGTTCCTTGAATGCGTCGAAACCCGTGGAAAACCGCACCACATCAAAACGATCGCGCGCATCCAATTTGTCGATGCAGAACTTCAGCGCCGCCTTCGCCTGGTCGATCTTCTCGCCCGACATCGAGCCGCTGGTGTCCATCACGAAGACGACGTCCTGCGGCTGGTACGACTGCTCGGGCCACAACTGCTTGGGCGTCAGCGTCAGCACGAAATAGCCCGCGTCCTTTTCATTGGGTTTGTATGCGATCGCGCTCAAACCCAGGTCGCCGTCGGCCGTGTCATACAACAGCATGAAGTCGTCTTCGAGGCTTCCCTTGCTGGCCTCGTAGGCGATCTTCGCGTTGTGCTCGCCGTCACGCACGATTTCGACAGCATGCGTGGGCGACCAGATGTTCTTCAGCGCGCCTTTGGTGTTCAGCTGTACGTTGAAGCGCACGGTGCCGTAGGCCTGGCCTGCGGTCTTGGACGTGCGCAGCGGATAGTGGTACCCGCTCATGCCGCTGATGGGTTTGCAGATCTGCTGATACTGCACTTGGATCTTCACATCGCTTTCGGGCTCGATGGGGAAGACGCGCATCTGCAGCAGCCGCCGGCCGATGAACTCGATCAGCCCCGGGTCCTTCATCTGCCGCACGATGGACTCGTACACCTGCTTGGCTTCCTCGGCGGGCAGCACCTTGCCTTCGACCATCTTGCCATTGAACGACATCTGGAAGTTGGTGAGGTCCGCGTTCTCCGGCAGCGGAAAGACGTAGGTCGCCTCCAGGCGCTGCTTCGTGTCGTTGCGGAAGGTCTGGTTGACGGTGGTGAGCGCGATTTGGTCGTTGATCTCGACGTTCACGCTGTGATCAGTCACGCGCAAGGGCGGAAGGCTGCGGTCGCTGGGCGCGAGCAGTCCTGCCGCGCCGGCCTGATCGGAAATCGTGAAGGCAAGAAGTGCGGCGAGAATCGGAACCAGAAGACGATGCATGACGATGACTCCTTGCATGACAGATGGCCGGCGGAGCGACTTCCTCTCCCGTTGGGAGATGGTCGGCGTGAGTGCAGACACGCTGCTGACAGGGTCACTGCGTCCGCCGATGCGCCCCTATCATCTCCTGACGAACCAAAGCGCGTTTTCTTACGCATTGTCTGATGTGCACGACCGGCCGAAAAGCCGGGAAATCAGACCGATTCGCTCGACAGTGTTCTGCACCCCAGCCCCATTCCCCCCATGCCCGCCACCCCTTTCCAGCGCATGCTTCGCCAAGCCGCCCGGCGCGATTTCTACGCCCGCGCACTTCGCAGCATCGGCATGGGACTCGCCGCCGCCTGCGGTTTCGCGATCTGCTTTCTGGCCATCGAGCGCCTCGCAGGCCTCCATCTTTCTCCTTGGACCTACGCCATCATTGTCGCCGCCGGCCCAATCGCCGGCCTCATCCACGCGCTGTTCACCCGCCGTCCGCACCTCGACATCGCGGTGCAGCTCGATCACGCGCTGAAGTTGAAGGATCGCGTCGGCAGCGCGCTGGCGCTGGAAAAGGTGTCAGACACCTTTTCCGATCGCGCGTTTGCCGAGATGGTCAAGCGTGATGCCGCCGCGCTTGCGGGTCGCATCGACATCGCGGCCGCCACGCCGATTCAGCTCACCGGCTTCTGGGGAGTTGCGCTGCTGCTGGGCCTTGCGCTGTGGGCGGGCGTGACCTTCCTGCCGAACTTCGCGACGCAGCGGCAGCAGCATTCGCAGGCCGAGCTCGCGGCGCTTGAGCAGCAGCAGGTTGAAGCGCAGAAGCAGGCGGAGGAGCTCGCCGAGGCGATCGCGCAGGCGAAGCAGAATCTCTCGGGCGATGATCTCGCCGCCACCGATCAGGCCGCCGCCGCACAGCTCGAAGCCCTCGATCGCCTCGCCGAGCAATTGACCGACGCCAGTGCGAAGAAGCCGGAGGAACTGAAAACCGCGCGCGAGGAAACGGCCGCCCACATGGATGATCTGGCGGAACGGCTCGCGCAACAGGCGCAGCGCGACATGGACGCGGCCGATGAACTGCAGAAGCGCTTCAACGGCATCGACTCGCAGAAGCTTCCCCCGGCTCCGATGTCCGCCCGCGAGTTCGCCGACGCTGTCAAACGCGGCGACTTCGGCTCGGCCACTGAAAGCCTCGAACGCCTGATGGAGGAATCGCACGAACAGTACACGCCGCAGGAGCGCCAAGCATCTGCTGAAATGCTGCGAGAACTCGCCGAACGCATCGAGAAAACCGCTGCGGATTCCAAACTCTCGGCGACTGAACGGGCCGAACAGGTGCGCCAGGCGTTGCGGGAGCTGGGCGTGGATGACGCCACCGCCGAGCGATTGCTGGATTCGAAGGATGATGCCGCGCCGCTGAGCGCGGACGAAGCCCGTCGATTGCTGCGCGAGAAAGGCGTGGATGAGGAACTCGCGGAACGGCTCGCACGCGACATCGAAAGGATGCGCGAGGAACAGCGCCGCAATGACGCCGTTGAGCGCGACACGCAGGACTTGAGCGAGGCGATGGATCGAGCGGCGGATGCGGTTGAGCGCGGAGAAGCGCCGCCGGCCCCACCATCGTCGCCGCCCTCGCCCTCGGCTTCGCAGCCTTCGGGCGAACAGCGCGAAGAGGCGAGTCGCGATCGGATGACGCCGCCTTCGACGCGGCCGACTTCGGCGGATGACGCATCGCCATCACCGCAGAGTCAACGCGACGAGGCAAACCCCGCGACGCGGCCTCACGACGCCCATGAACACGAAAGGGTGAAAGAGCAGCCCGCGACCGCACCTTCATCGCGCTCGGCGAATGCGCCTGCATCTCAACCGCAGTCGTCACCGCCATCACCGACGCCGCGTGAGGATGCCTCGCCGAGCCAGCCTGCGCGAAGCGATTCGCCGCAGTCGCGGCCGGCAACATCGAATGATGAGCCATCGCCGAGTTCTCAGCCGTCATCGGATTCATCATCGACTTCACAGAGCGATGAGCAATCACCATCGCGGGGCGAGCGGTCGAACCCGCCGCAGCAGTCGCCGACATCCAGGCCGTCGGCCGATCAGCAGCAGCCCGGCGAGAAGCCTTCCACCGAGCCAAATCAGCAGCAGCAGCAACAGCAAGGCCAGCCTCAATCGCAATCCCAATCAGCGCCGCAGTCGCAGCCGTCGAACCAGCCGTCCACGCCGCATCAACAACAGACACAACAGCAACAGCCGCAATCCGGGATGCAGCAGAGTCAGCAACCGACCCGGCAGCCGCAGCAGGGCAGCGAAACGCCATCGCCGGAACAGCAGCAGCAACAACAAAATCAGGGCGGCGAACCGTCGCCGTCTGGGCAATCGCAGCAACAGCAAGGCGTCGATCCCAAAAAACAGTCGCCGGCGCAGGTTCCTTCGCAGACGCCCGATCCCTCGCAGCTTCCGCAGCCCGGCGAAAACCCGATGGCGGACAAGGCTCTGGGCGAGATGCTCCGCCGCATGGCCGAGCGCGAGCGCAATGCGAAGGATCAGCAGCAGCAATCGGAGAAACTGCGCGAGATGGCGCGCGAGATGGCCGACAACATGTCGCCCGAACAGCGGAAGCGCTGGGCGGATCTGATCAAGCGCGAACTCGGGGACCAGGCCCCGCCTCCCCACGCGCCGCAGGACTCGCAGCAGAGGGAGCCGCAGGACGACAATCAGAAACAAGGACAGCAGCCGCAGCCCGATGCATCGCCGCGGACTGATCAAAAGCAGCCAGAGGGTGGCGATGACGGTCAGTCCCAACGAGATGACGTGCAGCGAGGCAGGGAAAACCCACGCGGCGCCGGCGAGCGGCAACCATCGCAGGATCAGCGACAGCAGCCACCGCTTGGTCAGGACACTCCTGCTCCGCAGTCGCGCGATCCGAATGAACGCCAATCGACCGATGTGAACGACAACAACAAGCCAAGCGGCGGAAATCGGATCGACAAACAGGATCAGCCGAATTCCGGCGGCGATTCCTTCAAGCGCGATCGCCCTCGCGACCCTGATGGCGGCGGAGGTCGCGGCGGAAACGAAGCGGGCACGCGCGATGCCCCCGATCGGCCCGATCCCAACGCGCCCAAGCTTGATGCAGAAAGGGGCGACACCGTCGATCTGCGCGGCAACGAGGCGGCTGAACGGCTGATCGCGCAATGGCTGAGTGACAGCCCGCCGCCCGATTCGCCTGATCCCAAAGCCCGCGCGACCGCCGCCGCCGGTTCCGCGGCGGCCGCACAGCGCGTCCAGGACGCGCAAAAAATCGCCGAACGTGCCGTGAACGATTCGGCTGTGAACAAGCGGTATCAGAAGTCCATTCAGCGCTACTTCGGCCGCCTGCAGGAAGCGATGGAGAAGGCCAGGCGCGAGCAACCGACAGCGCCGCCCGCCTCTCCCGCCGCTTCCCCAGCTCCGGCATCGCCCGCCGCATCACAGCCTTCGTCATGATGCCGCCGAACTGACCATGCTGCGCTTCGATCATCCGCAGATGCTCTTGCTGGCCGTGCTGGCTCTGCCGCTGCTGCTGATCGGCTGGCGCGCCTTGGCTGCGCTCGATCGCACGCGCCGAGTCGTTTCGCTCGCGCTTCGCACGCTGCTGGTGCTCGCGCTGGCGTTCATGCTTGCCGGGCCGCGCATGGTGCGCGAGCATGACGACCTCACCGTCATCGGCCTGCTGGACATCTCCGGTTCCATTCAGCGCTTCGCGGACCTTCCTCCCATCGTCTCCTCCGCGGGTGATGGAGCCGTCCGGCGGTCCAACATCGAATATCTTCGCCGCTGGTTTCGCGAAGCGACGCAGTCGCGGGCGCCCGACGATCGCTTCGGGCTGATCGTCTTCGACGGCCGCGCCATCGCCATCAGCGCGCCGACCAAGGCCCAGTACACCGACGACAACCTCGACGTGCATATGGCCGAGGGCACCAACATCTCCGACGCCATCCGCCTGGGCCTGGCGATGTTCCCCGCCGACACCGCGAAACGGCTGGTGCTGGTGACCGACGGCAACGAAACCGCGGGCGCGGCTGCAGACGCCGTGCGGCAGGTGGCCGGCGGACGGGGCGATCTTGGACTGTCGATTCTGAATCTTCGAGATGATCCCGAAGCGCTCAGCGCAACCAAGGCCGACGCGGCCCAATCCATGATCGCCGCCATCCCCGTTGATGTGCTTCCCATCGCCTACAACGTCAAGGGCGATGTGCAGATCGCGCGCATCGAGGCTCCGCCCGGCGCGCTCGCGGGCCAGACCGTCACCGTGCGCATCGTCCTGCAATCCACCGCGCCGGCGACGGGCACGCTCACGCTTCGCCGCGAGGGCGAGATGGTCGATCTCAATGGCGGCGCGCCGGGTTCGGCGCGGCGGATCGACGTGCCCGCCGGACAGTCGGTGCAGATCTCGCAAGTCACGCTCGGCCAGACGCCCATCAACCGCTTTGAAGCCGACTTCGAGCCCGACGATCCGAGCTCTGACGCGCTGATCGACAACAACCGGGCCGAGGCGTTCACCGCCACGCCGAGCAAGGGCTCGGTGCTGGTGATCGACGGCCGCGAAGGAGCCGATCGAGACGACAACGCGATTGCGAGAATTCTCGCCGCCGCGGAACTGCCCACGACCGTGCAGCCGCCCGAGCAACTGCCGCGCGACCTGCTGAGCATGCAGAACTACGACTTGGTGATCCTCGACAACGTCTCAGCCGGCTTGGTTCCGCAACTGCAGCGCGAGATGTTGGCGCGATACGTCAACGACCTGGGCGGCGGGCTGATCATGGTGGGCGGCGACAACAGCTTCGGCGCGGGCGGCTGGAACAGCACGCCCGTCGAAGACGTCATGCCCGTCGAAATGGACCCGAGCAGGGAACTGCGACTGCCTTCCGCCGCGCTCGTGCTGGTGCTCGACAAGTCCGGCTCGATGAACCAGCCCGTCTCGGGCGCGCGGGCGTCGCAGCAGCAGATCGCCAACGAAGGCGCGGCCCTGGCCATTGAATCGCTCCGCTCCGACAGCCTCGTCGGCGTGGTGACCTTCGACATGTTCCCGTCGGTGACGATTCCGCTGCAGCGCAACAGCGATCCGAAGAAGCTCGCCGCGGAAGTCCGGGCGATTTCCGCCGAGGGCGGCACGAACATGGCGCCTGCGCTCGAACGCGCCTACGAGATGCTCAAGGACGCCAAGGCCGAGAAGAAGCGCATCGTGTGCATGAGCGACGGGCGATCGAGCTCCAACGAATATGAGGAGATCCTCGCGAAACTCAAGGCCGCGAACATCCAGGTCTCGGCGATCGCGGTGGGCGACGACGCGGATGAGGAGACCCTGTCCAAGATCGCCGAGGAAGGCGGCGGCGAATACTACGCCGTGCGCGATCCGCGCCAGCTGCCGCGCGTGCTGGTGGATTCAGTGCAGGTCATCAACAAGCCGCTGCTGAAGGATGTGCCGTTCGCCCCGCAGGTGATCGCGACGGGATCGACATTGACGGCGGGCATGGGCGACGCGCCGATCTTGAACGGTCTGGTGATCACTTCACCACGCAAGGATCCGAAGGTCGCGCTGGAGATGATCACGCCCGACGGCGAGCCGCTGCTGGCTCACTGGCAGGCGGGCATGGGCAGGGCTGCGGCGTTCACATCGTCGTCGCCTCGGCCCGGATCATGGGCTTCGAACTGGAGCGACTGGCCCACCGCCTCGACGTTCTGGACGCAGCTGGCGCGCACCATCGCTCGGCCGGCGATGAACACCGATGCGGAACTGCTCGCCAGCATCGATGGCGACACGCTCAGGATCTCCTACGAGATCACCGGCGAAGTCTCCTCTGCAACCAGGCCAGCCCAAGGCTCCGCGATTTCGACCGACTCGCGCCTGCTCGACGCTTTGCAGGTCGCTGGTTCGATCTAC
>CAZCGB010000051.1:0-10502 GCA_964498045.1 uncultured Isosphaeraceae bacterium | reverse complement strand
CGCCGAGGTTGATGGGATTCTTCGCAAGCGTCTGTCATTGAATTCCAGTACATCTTCGATTCGTCATCTGAGGGTTGAGGCCGCACGATGAGAACATCCGACAGCGATCATATGAAAATCTTCGCCGGCCGCGCGGGCGGCGAACTGGCGCAGGCGATGTGCGACCACCTCAACCTGCCGGTCGCCGAGGGCTGCACCGAGGTCTTCCCCGATGGCGAATTGTTCGTAAAGGTTGATGAAGACGTGCGCGGCCGGGACTGCTTCGTCGTGCAATCGACGTGCAATCCCGTCAACAACAACCTGATGGAGCTGTTGATCTACATCGAGTGCCTGCGCCGCGCCAGCGCGAAGCGCATCACCGCGGTGATTCCGTATTTCGGCTATGCGCGGCAGGACCGCAAGGACGCCGGCCGCGTGCCCATCACCGCAAAACTCGTCGCGAACCTGATCACCGCCGCCGGGGCCGACCGCGTGCTGTGCATGGACCTGCACGCGGCGCAGATCCAGGGCTTCTTTGACATTCCCGTCGATCACCTCTCCGCCACGCAGGTGTTCTTCGAGCACTTCGAGGAACGGCGCGATTCGCTGGGTGACATCGTGGTCGTCTCGCCTGACGTGGGCAACGTCAAGGTGGCCAAGAGCTACGCCAGCATGCTGGACGCGGACCTGGCCATCATCGACAAGCGCCGCGAATCGGGCATGAAGGTGGAGACCAAGAACCTCATCGGCTCGGTGGAAGGCAAGACCGTTCTGATGTTCGACGACATGATCTCGACCGCTGGCACGGTGTGCGAAGCGGCGAAGATGGTCATGGAATTCGGTGCGAAGGAGGTCATCTCCGCCGCCACACATGCGGTGCTCGTGGGCCTGGCGATGGAGCGGCTGAGCGAGTCGCCGATCAAGCAGATCGTCATCACCGACACGATTCCCAACGGCCAGCGCACCGCGCCGATCGCCAACAAACTCACCAGACTCACGGTGGCGAAGCTGCTCGGAGAGGCTGTGCACCGCATCCACCACGACATGTCCATCTCCGCGCTGTTCCGCCGAGGCGCCGACGTCAAACGATAAGCCAGAATGCACGAACGAAATTCCATCTAAAGACACCGCGGCATGCTTGCGAATCCGAGCCTGGCGCATTTCAGGAATCCCAAAGCAACGTCTACTTTCGATCGAGAACACCCATGAAACACGAAACTCCCACACTCAAGGCTCAACGTCGCGATCGGCTTGGCACGCGGTACTCCAAGCGGCTTCGCAACGCGGGTCGTCTGCCGTGCGTGATCTACGGCCACAAGTCCGACGCCGTCTCGGTCAGCGTTGACGCCAAGGAGACGCTCACCGCCCTGAAGCGCGGCGCGCACGTCGTCAACGTCGCCGTGGATGACCACCAGCCGGAGACCTGTCTGGTCAAGGAGCTCCAGTTCGGCTTCCTCGGCGATGACGTGATTCACATCGATTTCGCCCGCGTCGATCTGAACGAAGAGGTGGAGGTCAAGGTCCACATTCGATTTGTCGGCCATCCCGAAGCCGCCAAGAAGCCCGGCGCGGTGCTCACGCACCCCATCACCGACCTCGAAGTCATCTGCAAGGTGAAGGACATCCCCGAGGAGATCAAGGTGGACATCTCCAAGATGGAGGAGATCTTCGAAGTCAAGGAAATCGTGTTGCCGCCGGGCGTGCGAACGAACGTTGATCCTGAGGCGCTCGTCGCGCAGATCACGTTCGTGGCTGAGGAAGTGATTGCCGCCCCCGAGGCCGGCGAAGTCGCCGCCGGCGCAGCCGAGCCGGAAGTCATCACCGAGAAGAAGCCCGAGGAGGGCGCCGAAGAGGCCCCTGCGAAGAAGTAATCAACGTTTCTCTTGCCCCTGGCTTTGCTGGGGAATCGCACGCTCTTCACAAGACACCAGCCATGAAACTCATCGTCGGCCTTGGCAATCCCGGTCCGGAATACGACCACACCCGGCACAACGTCGGGTTCGTCGTGCTCGATCGGCTTGCGCGCCGGCATGCTCCGCCACAGGGCGGATCCATCGCGAAGGCGCGCTTCCATGGCTCAATGCTGGAAGCGAACATCGCGGATGAGAAGGTTCTTCTGCTCAAGCCGCTCACGTTCATGAACCGCAGCGGCCTGAGCGTGAGCGAAGCGGCGGGCTTCTACAAGATCGACGTTGCACGCGACCTGCTGGTGATCGTCGATGACATCGCGCTGCCGTGCGGTTCAATCCGCTTGCGCGGCGAAGGCAGCGCGGGCGGACACAATGGCCTGGGCGACATCGAGCAGAAGCTCGGCCACGCGAACTACGCGCGGCTGCGCATCGGCATCGATCAGCCAGGACAGATTCCCCAGAAGGACTACGTGCTCGGGCGGTTCCGGCCTGAGCAGCAGACTGCGATTGAACCAGCGCTCGAAGACGCCGTCGCCGCAGCCGAAGGCTGGGTCGCACGCGGGCTCAACGACGCCATGAACCGTTTCAACACACGCAAGACCGCCAACGCGGAAAGCTGAATCCAAGAAGCCGCGTGCCAGAATGCGCACGCACGACATCGCAAGCATCCAACCCTTTCTCAAGGTTTCACTTCATGCAAGATCGCATCTACACCTACGAAGGCATGTTCCTTTTTCCGCAATCTGCCGTGGCGGACCTGCAGGCGGCGGCTGACCACGTCACGGAGATTCTCAATCGCGCGGGTGCGGAAATCATCTCGTTCAAGAAATGGGACGAGCGTCGCCTCGCCTACGAAGTCAAGGGAAACAAGCGTGGCTTGTATTTCCTCGTGTATTTCAAGGCCAAGGGCGCCAAGGTCGCCAACATCGAGCGCGATTGCAGCCTCTCGGAGAAGTTGCTGCGTGCAATGGTCACCCGGGCCGACCACCTTCCCGAAGACGTCATGCAGGCCGCCGAAGGCCGCCAGCAGCTGGCTGATGAGATCAAACTGCGGGCGACGAATCCCGCGGCGATTCCACCCGTCACCGAACCAGTGGCTGTTCCGGCCATGGACGACGAGTTCGCCGACGAGTAATCCACAGATTGCAACCGCACTTCGCTGCAAATGCTTGCAATCGGGCTACCGCCGCCATACCCTAACATATGGCGAATTCGCTGGCGCTCTGTACGCGATGTCTGAAGTCCGAGCAAGCCGTTGAAGCACCAGAGCTGACACACTCGAGCCACAAGGAACCACACGATGCCGAACTACAACAAGGTCCTGCTCATGGGCAATCTCACCCGTGACGTCGAGTTGAAGTACACGCCCAGCAACATGGCGGTGGCGAACATCGGCATTGCCGTGAACCGCAAGTACAAGGGCAACGACGGCGAGATGAAGGAAGAAGTCACCTTCGTCGATTGCGAGGCATGGGCTTCCACCGCTGAGAACATCAGCAAATGGTTCAGCAAGGGCAAGCCGATCTTTCTTGAAGGCCGCCTGAAGCTCGATCAGTGGCAGGACAAGGAGGGCGGCAACCGCACCAAGCTCAAGGTCGTCGTGGAGAACTTCCAATTTGTCGACAGCAAGGGCGGAGGCGGCGGCAGCGGCGCTGGAGGGGGCGAGTACGCCGATGCCCCGTCAACGCGTCGTGCGCCCGCAGCGGCTGGAAGCGCACCAAAGTCGCAATCCGGCAGCTACACGGGCCCAACCCACGAACCTCTTGGCGAGGACGACATTCCGTTCTGATCCACCGTTCCCAGCAACCATTGAGAGCGCGCTGGTTTGCGGATTCAATACCTCGTTTCCAATTCCCCCACGCTGGGGCGTCACCGACGCTCCTAACTTTTTCGAAAGGACAGCGCACACATGGCAGCCAAGAAAGTCCATCTCCTCCTCAACAAGACCGTCGAGAATCTCGGCATTGTCGGCGACACCGTCAAGGTTCGTCCGGGATTCGCCCGCAACTTCCTGCTTCCGCTCGGCATCGCCGAGAAGCCGACGCCCACCAAGATCGAGCGGTTGAAGGCCGCCCGCGAGGCTGCGCTGGCCGAACTCGCCAGCCTGCGCGCCGCCCGCGAGCAGTTGCTCGAGCGCATGCACGCCGTGGTTGTGACCATCACGCGTTCGTGCAACGACCAGGGCATTCTGTATGGCTCGGTCAGTCAGCGCGACATCTCCGACGCCCTGCAGGCGGCCGGCTACGACGTCGGCCTTCGCAGTGTGCGTCTCAGCCAGACGATTCGTCGCGTTGGCGAGTACCACGTGCCGATTCAGTTTGACAAGGATCTTCGAACCGACATCACCCTGAAAGTCGAGCCCGATCGTGCGCTCGAACAGGACAAGGAGGAAGTGGAAGTGGATGCAGAGGGCGAGCTCATCGAAAAGAAGCCCGAAGGCGGCCGCAAGGGAAAGAAGGCTGACGCCGAGACCGCTGCCGCTGAAGGCACGACTCCTGCGGCAGCGGAAGCCGACGAGCCGAAGGTTCCGAAAGCTCCCAAGGCGACCAAGAAGGAGAAGGCCGCAAAGGCCTGATGATCGGCTTCGCAGGTTTGTAATGACGACGCAAACGACTCAGCGGCCCGCGCATTGTGCGGGCCGCTGCTTTTTTTCAGGTCAGAGGACGATTTGATCCAAGACAATGTCCATAGTGTTTCGCCACAACGCCGGCTGGTCGAAGAGGCCCTTGGGAATTCGTCACGTCCAAGTCGCTGCATTCGACGTCGATTGCGCCTTTGCGCAGTAATGCAGCTCTAAATACTTGGCGACATAGTCGAGAATGCTCAACGCTTCGGGAATGTCGGGGTTGCTCGTCGGCCCCATCGGGTCAAAGCGCATGCCGCGGAAGCGATCGCACGCGTCCTGAATGCTCAGTCCGTACTGCAGTGCGAGGCTGAACGCCCGGCAGAAGCCCTGGATGAGACCCGACAGCGTCGAACCCTCCTTGCTCATCTTGATGAAGATCTCGCCCGGCCGCCCCGCGAGCATCGGGCCAGCCGATTCATCGAACATGCCGATCGTGAGATAGCCTTCGTGGCCGGCGATGGAGAATTTGTGCGTGATCGACCGCCGAGTCGTGGGCAGCACATCGCGGTGATGTTGGTGGACGGTCTGCTGATTCTGCGTGGCAAGCATGCGCGGTTCACGCTCCGGTTCGGTCATGCGGGGATTCTAGTGACTTGCGGTTGCCACATGAAGATCGGCCAAGCACAACGTCGATCTCGAATTCGCGACTGAGATCACAGCGAACGTGCGGAATCGGCCGAAAATGCTGTTGCTGAATCACGCGCCCGACATTCGCCAGCCCGCGAGTATTGCGGCGGCAATGATGATCAGGCCGCCGAGCGCGAGACGAGCGGCACGTGATGCAAGCCGTGGTGCGACGAGCGAAGCCGAGCCCAGCAGCAGCAAAGCCGTGGCTTCGATCGCGAACGTGCCGAATCCGAACGCGACACGAATGGGGGGCAGATCGCTGCGAAGTGGATGTGCGGAGAATGCGCTCGGAATCGTCGGCAGCAGCTGATGCAGCGACATTACGCCCAGACCCAGCAGCACGCCGTACGTCGCAGTCCATCCGCCTAGTCGAAGTGCGGCGAAGGGTGACGCGATGCGTGCGCCAAGCGCGACGATCATCGCAGCGCTCGCGATCGCCATGCCCGCGCTGATCGGCAGAAATCGCAGGGGAACGAATGAGATTGCCGCCGCCTGAAGCAATCCGCAGCCCAGAAGAATCGTGAGTCCGTTTCCGGATTGAGACTCGAGCTGAGACGATTCATCGCGCGAATGTTCGGGGGTGTTCATCCACAACAACACAGCGCCCGCGGCGAAGGCGCATTGACCGGTCCAGATGGTGAGGTCATGCGCCGCGCCGACCAGGAGCAGCAATCCGCCGACAGCGCTCCACGTCGCAACTGTGATGGGTGAAATCGAAAGAGATTCGCGACGCGGGAATGAGAAATGCGACGAGTGCAAGGTTGGTGCGGATGACGAGCGGGCGAAGCCGACCCAGATCGCCGCGCCGAGCGCCAGCATCGCGATGATGATTGGTCCGCCGATCGCGATCCATCCCGCCGTGCCCGACGCGTCCCATTCGACGCGCCAACCAGCGCTCACCAGCGGCAGCGCAAGCGAAAACGGGCCGAGCGAATCGAGTGCGCCTTCTGGTCGAGGCAGCTGCACAATGTTCGGCGCAATGCGCCTGCCGAAGGCGCGCATTGCGGCGGCCGCCGCAAAGACCTGCAGCGGAAGCGCCAGGAGCGAAGGCGTGAACCAGCCGGCTTCGGCGGGAAGTGACATGCGGCGGGCAGTGTACCGAACGCAAACCGGTTGGCCGTCCGCGTCCGAACGCGGTGACGTCACTCAAGCCCTTCATCGTCGAGATGCGTCGTCCACGCCGACTGAAGATGCTTGCGATCCGACGGCGGTTTCGAATCGCCTTGCGCATCGTGCTCGGTCCGGTGATCTGGTCGCCCCTCGGGACGCAATCGCTGGCGAAGCACAGTCAAAATCGTGTCGCCTTTGAAATATCCAGAGGGCGGACGGTAGTAGATCTCGGCGAGGCCGTCGGCGCTCGCTCCGCCGACGATGCGCAACGTGCCCTTCGCTCCGCGCATCTTGATTTCGAGCTGGCCCGGCTGGCTGGTGCGGATGATCACGTCATCCTCGTGCCGCGCGATGGATGTGATTCCAGCCGTCGCCGCCGAAACCTGCAGGTCCGCCAGATGCAGCAGCGTACGCGTGCTGCGCGGCAACTCGCCATACGCGCTGACGAGATCATCCTCGATGCGTTTGAGCGTCGCGTGATCGTTCGCCCGGCTGATGCGGCGATAGGCGTCCATGCGCCGCGTGTCGGATGGCACGTAGCCCTTGGGAATTGCGCCCTTGATGCCGATGTCGATCGTCGTCTCGATTGAACGCACCGGCTGATCGTTCTTCAGATCATGGACGGCTTCCTCAAGCAACTGGCAGTACATTTCGTAGCCGACAGTGGCGATGTGGCCTGATTGTTCGGCTCCGAGCAGGTTTCCCGCTCCGCGAATTTCCAAGTCGCGCAGCGCGATCTTGAAGCCGGCCCCGAGCATGCTGAAGTTCTCGATCGCCGCGAGGCGTTTCATCGCGACTTCATTCACCACCTTGTCTCTCGGGAGAATCAGGTAGCAATACGCGCGATGCTTGTAGCGCCCGACGCGTCCTCGCAACTGGTGCAGTTCCGACAGGCCGAAGATGTGGGCGTCGTTGATGAACATCGTGTTGGCGCGAGGGATGTCGATGCCGGATTCGATGATCGTGGTGCACACCAGGATGTCCGCCTTGCCGCGCATGAACGTCAGCATCACCTTTTCAAGTTCCTTCGGCGACATCTGCCCGTGGCCGACAATGATCTTCGCGTCGGGCGCGAGCTGTTGCACGTCGTGGGCGATGTCGTCGATGTTGTGCACGCGGTTGTGCACGAAGAAGACCTGCCCCTCGCGCGCCAGTTCTCGTTGAATCGCCTGCCTGATGCGGTTCTTGTTCGCGCTGATGACCTCGGTGACGATGGCCCGCCGGTCCAGCGGCGGAGTGGTCAGGCTGGAAATGTCGCGCAGCCCGAGCAGACTCATGTGCAGCGTCCGCGGGATGGGCGTCGCGCTCATGGTCATGACGTCGGCAGTGGTGCGAAACTCCAAGAGTCGTTGCTTGTGCTCGACGCCGAAACGCTGTTCCTCGTCGATCACGACCAGGCCCAGGTCCGCGAACTTCACGTCCTTCGACAGCAGCCGATGCGTGCCGATGATGATGTCGATCTGCCCCTTGCGCAGCAGGTCGAGCATCTGCTTCTGCTCCGCGCCGGTCTTGAAGCGGCTGATCGATTCGATGCGGAAGGGATAATCGGCGAATCGATCACGGAACGTGCGCTCGTGCTGTTCGGCCAGCACGGTCGTGGGCACGAGCACCGCGACCTGCTTTCCGAATTCGACGGCCTTGAATGCGCCGCGAATGGCGACTTCGGTCTTGCCGAATCCGACGTCTCCGCAGATGAGCCGATCCATCGGCCGCTCGCTGCTCATGTCGCGCTTCATAGCGTTGATGGCGGCGAACTGGTCGGCCGTCTCCTCGAATGGAAACTCTGCTTCGAACTCCTTCTGCCATGCGGTGTCGCCGGGATAGCGAATGCCCGGCAGCGCCTCACGCGCCGCCTGGATGCGCAGCATCTCGGCGGCGAGGTCGCGCACCGCTTCGGACACCTGTTCCTTCTGATTCTTCCAGCTCTTGCCCCCCAGCGTGCTCAGTTTCGGCGTGCCGTGGAACGCGCCGATGTACTTCTGCACGAGTTCGATCTTCGACGCCGGCACATGCAGCTTGGCGCGACTCGCGAATTCGAGCGTCAGGTATTCCTCACCCGACGCGTCGTTCTCCATCGTCTTGAGGCTGCTGAAGCGTGCGATGCCGTGCTCGCGATGCACGACGAGGTCGCCGGGATTCAGGTCAACGAAGGTGTCGATGGCTTTCGTCGCCGCGCCGCCGACTCCGCCCGCGGCGGAAAGTCCGCCGGCGCCGATGGCAATGCGCCGCACGCGCCGACGCACGCCGTAACGGTGGAGAAGCTCATGACAGGGGACAAGCGCCAAGCGCGACGCGTCGAGCGTGGACGAATCGCCCCACAGGAATCCACGATGCAGGTAATGCTGCTGCGTTTCGATCTTCGACTTGTTCGGCGGCGGCGCGAACTCGGCGATCAATTCGCCCATGCGCTGCTCTTCGCCCTCGTTCTGGCAGAGCACGATCGTGCGTGCTTCACCCGCCAGTTCCGCAAGCTCAGTCAATGATTGAGAAGGCGATTCCGCGAATGATGGCAACGCCTGCACGGGCAGTTCGATCGCGTGCTCCGCCATTGCGCCGGTGCTGAAATGATTGATTTCCACCACGGCCGCGCAGCGGTCGCCGAGCGCCTTGAACACCGCCGGCGGGCCGAATATGCCGCGAGTGTCGCCTGCTCGGTCGAAGTAGCTGCGCGCCTGTTCGGTGATCTCGATCATTTCCGCCAGCACGCACACGCTCTCTTTCGGCAGATGCGCAGCGACGTTGACCATGCCCTCATCCGACTGGATCTTCTCCAGCGTCGAGCCGACGATTTCCACTTGATCGAGTTTGCGATCCGAGCCCATCGTTCCCAGGTCGATTTCGCGCATGGCCTCGACTTCCTCGCCGAAGAGATCAATGCGCGAGGGCACGCCGCCGGGCGGAAAGATGTCGATGATGCCGCCGCGAATGGCGAACTCACCCGCGGCATCAATGGTTTCGACGCGGCTGTATCCCGCTTCGGTCAGCCACCGCGCCAGTTCAGTCTGATCGAGCCGATCGCCTGTGCGCACCAGGCGCAGCATCTGAGGCAACCGTGCTGCGAACGGCACCGACTGCATCAACGCCGGCATGGGCGCGACGATGATTGACGGCACCCGGCCGTCAATGAGGCGGCGTACGAGCAGAAGCCGTTCCGCGAGCAGATCAAGCGCGACGCCGCTTTCTCCGGGCGAAAGCTCCAACGCGGGCAGACGCACGGCGTCGACGCCCAGGGCTTCAAGTTCATCGATCGCTTCGTCGGCCTCATCGAGGTGAGCTGTCACCAGCACGAACGGTCGCGCGAGCGTCGACTGCAGCGCGGCGGTGACGATGGTTGTACTGGAACCCATCGCGCCGCGCGCGGAGATCGATGCGCGCGGCGTCGCCCGACGAACAGTCTCCGCCAACCGCTGCATGGAGGGGGTGTCGATGATGGTTTGGAGCCACTTTGTCATACGTACAAGCGGAAAAACGGCGATGAGCGCGCGGTCGGACACCGAGCGATGGCTCCTGAGCGGGCTGGACTGGCCTGTCTCAGGGATGGTCGACGGTGGCCGGCTGACTTGTTGTGCTGCAATAGTAGTCGCATGGCGACACATCGACTGCGGTACACTCTGTCCACACGCCGCGCGGGATGCCCCGCGTGCAATCGGCTGTTCCACGACCGGCGCACAGCCGACGGCACACTCCCAATCGTTCGATCCGTATTGAAGCGGACAAGAAAAAGAAGAAAGGCTCAGCCATGATGATTTTGCGCACGCTTTCAGCCGTCGCGGTCAGTGCGATCGCGTTCACCGTCCTCGCCGGCCAGCAGGCCGGTCAGAAGGCTCCCGCCCACCAGCCTCCGGCGCAGAAGCCGCCTGAAATGTCGCCCGAAGAGCAGGCGGAGATGCAGGCGGCCATGCCAGGTCCGATTCATGAGCACATGAAAAGGTGCGTCGGCGAGTTCACCACGAAAACCAAGATGACTGGCGAGGGCATGCCGCCGGAAGAGACCGTCGGCACAGCGAAGATCACCATGAGCCTTGACGGACGCTTCCTCGTGACCGAGGAGGACGGCACCATGATGGGCATGCCGTTCAAAGCGATGAAGATCAGCGGCTACAACAACGGCGCGAAACGATTCGAATCGGTGTGGATGTACACCATGTCCACCGGCATGCTGAACATGACCGGCTCAAGCGAGGACAATGGCAAGACCATCAAGTGGAAGGGAACCTACAAGGAAGCCGACGGAGATCACATGCTGATGG
>CAZCGB010000050.1:0-10568 GCA_964498045.1 uncultured Isosphaeraceae bacterium | reverse complement strand
GGCCACGTTGATCTGGCCATCGCCGTTGGCATCGCCGGGGGCGACCACGCTGCCTGCGGGAATGGCGAAGGCCGCGCTTTCCGCTGACGTGTTCTGGAAGCGCTTGTCCTTGGCGACGACGCGAATGCGCGCGTTGCTGATGCCGTTCTGGGTAGCGAGCGTCCACGAATGCGAAGTCGCCGTGGCGGGAAGGTCGCGGGCGATGATGAACCAGCGCACGCCGCCGTCGAACGATGCGCGAATGTCGAAGCCGCGCAGGCCTTCATCATCCGAAGCGGTCCACGAGGTCGTGATCACCGCGCCGTTCGCTCCGGGGCTGGCGCTTGCGCCTTGCAGCGTGATGGTCGGCGCTGCATCGCCCAGCATCGGATCGGGGCGAATCGTGAAGTACGGCCCATAGTCGCTCTTGACCTGGTTGAGCGAGGCAATGCTGTCGAAGCGGATGCGTGCGCGATCGGTGGAGACGTCGGGAATCTGGATGCCGCCGAGCGTGCAGGCGCTTCCGCCCTGTGCGAACACGCCTCCCAGTGAAACGCCGCCATCGTCGTTGTCGAGCTCCAGCGCCGCGACAATGGAGCCGCCCGTGCCCGTCCCCGAAGCGCACGCGGTGACGTTGTCGCCGGGGCGAACCAGCGCGGGAATGCCCGTGGGCGACAGCGAGCCGGTGAAGCCCGAAGGATTCGTGATGCGCAGCGGCAGGTCCGCGATGCCTTCCTGATTGAGGTTGTCCACCGCGACCACGCGCAGGTACTGATCGGGCCCGTTGGGCTGCGTGCCGATCGTCGGCACGGTCCATTCGAACGCCCGCGCGCCCGGCGAAATCTCGCCCAGCAGCAGCATGTGCGAATCGATGTTGGAATCGGGTGAGTAATACACGCGCTGCTTGGTGATCGAGCCGTCATCGCGGGCGGTCCAGGTGACGACGATCTTCTCGCCTGGATTCACCGCCTGGCCTTCAGTGATGAAGCGCACCACCGGCGGGGGATTGTTCACCGGCGGCTGCGTGAGGAACGGCAGCAGGAAGCCGCCGGAGTCGATGCCGAAGAACACCGCGTCGCCCAGACCACTGGGATTGAACTGCGGATGCTTGGGGCCAGTGGGTGTTCCCCACCAGTTGTTGCGCACATCGCTGTCGGTGTTTTCCAGGCTGTTGTGACGGGCCTTGGCGATGAGGCCGCCGTTGGGCAGAAAGGTGAAGGTGTATCCGTCGCCGGGCGTGCCGTGGTTGTTGATGAAGGTGTTGGGGTTGGCGGGATGATTGGCGTCGAGGAAGCCGCGCACTTCGTGCAATGGGGCGAAGCGCTCGCCGGTGATCGAGTAGACGTTGTTCTCGAACGTGCTGCCGCGCACTGAGACGTAGTTCTCGGTGTACAGCGCGCGATGATTGTTGCGGAACGTGCAGTTGTCGAGCGCCAGCGGCATGCCGCTGGCGGCGACGCCGTACTGCGATCCCTCGAACTCGCACCACTGCCAGCGCGTGCCGAACCACAGCGATCCGCCCGCCACCAGGCTCAACCACTTGCTGCCGGGCACCGCAGGCACGAAGCGGATCGGCCGCTCCGGTTCGCCGAGGAACACCGGCATCGACACGCCGTTGCTGTCGGTGTCGAAGAAGAAGCTCACATCCGGATCGATCTTCGCCGTCACGCCCGGCAGAATCGTCACCCGGCCATGCAGCGCGCTGGCGTTCCACAGGCGATAGGGAATGCCCGCGTCAGCCCATGTCACGCGCTCGTCCAGCGGAGCGGAGTCGTCAGTGTCGGGAATCTCGTTGTTCTGGTTGCCTTTGCTCGGCAGCACCGAGCCCGGCAGAATCCCCGCCGAGTTGACGCCGATGTTCACCGGCCACTTGTTGTTGGCCAGCGTCACGTTTGAATCGATCAGGTAGTTCCCGCCGCCTTCCAGCCGAATGCCCGGGCCGTCGGCGTTGCCGGTGACGCTCACATTGCCGACGTAACGATGCTGATGATGATCCTGCATCAGGTTGATGTAGCCTTCGGTGACGGTGACGTTGTCGAGGATGGCGTTTCCGACGATGAACATCGCCTCGCCGCCGACGGGGTTGGACGACGTCGAGACTTGCCCGCCGCGATAGAACGTGCAATCGCGGGCGGCGACCCAGCCGCGCAGAATCGCCACATCGCAGCCCTGGCCGAAGTTGCAGCGCGTAAGCGAGAGGATCTGCCGGGTGTACGAGAGGTCGCCGTCGAAGAACCGATGGCCGACGTCGCCGGCGCTGTCGTATGAGAATCCCGTGGGATTGGTGGGATCGGTGAAGGTGGAATCGGTGAACGACGCCTTGCCGCCATAGAGAAGATTGGTGAAGGACTGGACATCGGCGAAGTTGGCGGCGAGCAGGCCCGCGGGTTCAACGACGATCGAGCCCGGGCCGCGCAGTCGCACGCTGGATTGCGCCGTGCCGGCGAGTTGCATGGTGCCGCTGACCTGGAGTTTGGCTCCCGCGGCCACGCGGACTTCCACACCGGGATCGACGATGACGGTCGCGCCGGCGACGATGCGCGGATTCTGCCCCGCACCGTTCTGCGCGATCTGCACCGGACTGTGGATGGACGACCAGTGCACGGTCTGCCCGGCGCTGGGCATGGGATACGGCGTCGCCGGCGGATTGCCGACCTGCAATGAGTCGATCATCATCGACCCGCCGAAGATCTGCTGCGATGCGCCGGGGCCGATGACCAGGCGCACAGCAACGCGACCTGCACCGGGCAGTGTGAGCAGCCGCTGCGTCCATGGATGCGCGCCGCTGTAACTTCCCAGCAGCGTGGTGAATGAACCGATGTCGTTTTCGTTGGAGCCCGTGCTGATGTTGCCGGTGGGCGAGTAGCGGATTTCCAGCGTGGCGGTGTTGCCTCCGAAGGCGTCGCTGGGGCCTGAGGTCCAGATGCTCAGCGGGTCGCCGGCAACCTGGTTGGGCATCGCGGGAAGAATCGCCCACGCGGAGATTTTCGAGGATGAGTTCTGCCACGTGGCGAAGCCGCCGTGGCCGAGGGATGAACCGGTCTGCCCCCACGCGGGAAATTCGCTCCAGTACGGGCTGATTCCCGAGTTGGCCGGCCGGCTCTGGTTGCGAAACGTCCAGCCGCGGCTGACCAGCGTGGGCGGCCCGCCGGCGGCATCGGTGCCGGAGCCGACGTTCTGAAAGGACTCGGCATAGTTGGCCTGGGCGTGCGAGAGTGACGTGATGCTTGTCAGCGCGAGCAGCGCGACAATGAGTTTCTGAGCGTTCATGAGCAGGATCCCTTTCTGCAGATTCTGAAGAACAACGAATTCAATCTTGAAGCGCGCCTGGCATGGCCTGCCTCGTCGCGTTCAAGCGAACCAATCACGATCCCCAGTGCACGATGACCATCAGCAGGTCAGCGACGTTGACGCTGCCGTCGTGATTGAGGTCAGCGGCGCACGCGGCGGGCGGCGTCGGGCACGATCCCCACGAGCTGATCACGCTGATGAGGTCCGCGGCGTTGACGTGACCGTCGCCGTTGACGTCGCCGGGCGCGAACGCGGCAACCACGCTGGCGCACGCGGAGAACTCCGAGGTGTTGCCTTGTGCATCGGCGGCAGTGGTTGTGATCACGCGACCGGCGGCTTCCTGAACCGGAATCGTCGCGTTGAAGTCGGCGTTGCCCTGCGCGTCGGTGGTCACCTGCATCGAGCCGATGTACGTCTCGCCCTCGCCGTGGCCGTTGGCGTCGCAGCCGCTGCCGCTGAAGAACTCGATGGTGAACGTCGAGTTGGCTGCGGAATTGAGCGTGCCGACGATCTGCGTGCCGCTGGCCGTGGATGTCGCGCTGGTGATGACGGGGAAGTTCTGCAGCTTGTTGCCGCCGGTGTCGGCGTCCATCGGGTCGTTGGGTGAGACGCCCATCGCGCCCGGCAGCGAGCCGAATGCATAGAGGTCAATGCCGAGCGAGCCGTTGGAGTGAATCGAGTTTCCGGTGATGCGGGCCTTGGTGATGACCGCCTGCACGCCGACGCCGATGGTTTCGTTGAACGCGATGGTGTTGCCCTGTCCCGGCAGCGTCCCGCCGACGGTGAGCGCGCCCGGCGTCGTCGCCGGCCAGAACGAGAACGCCACGCCGTCGTGATTCGGCACGGGGCCTGTGCCCGCGGCGTTGGTGCCGATCCTGTTGCCTTGGATCACCGTGCCATTGCTGTTGCCCATGACGGCGACGGCGGTGCCGAAACGTTGCCCGGCGTAATGGTTGAAGCCGTTGACGGCGATGCCGCTGATGAGGTTGTTGCGGATGATCGAGTTGGGCGCATTGCGAACGCCCACGCCGCCCGGGGCGCGCTGATTGGGATACGCCGCGCTGCCGTCAACGGTCGTGCCGATGTAGTTGCCCTCGACGATCGTGCCGACGGCTTCTTCCAGGCTGACCATCACGCCGCTGGGCATTCCTTCCTCGGCGAAGTATCCGACGCCGGAGATGACGTTGCGTTCCGCCGCGGTCGGCCCGCCGATGCGATTGTTGGAAGCGACCATGTTGGGGACGCTGGTGGCGCTGCGCACCTGCACGCCGATGGAGACGCCCGTGATGAAGTTGCCGATGACGATGTTGCCGTCAGCGGGGCCGTCGATGCTCACGCCGCATCCGCCTGCGGTGAGCCAGTTGCCTTCGCCGGGCCCTGTTCCACCGACGACGTTGCCCGTGGGCGTCGGGCCGCCGAAGCCGCCGGTGATGCGCACCGCCGCATACAGGCCGCCGTCGGAGTGGCAGCCGATGACGCGGTTGTTGTTGCCTTGGATCTGGATGGCGTAGCCGCGCTGCCAGACGTTGCCCAGGCCCTTGATGGTGCAGTTGTTGCCGAAGATCCAGATGGATGCGACGCCCATGGAGTTCGGTTCCGCGCCCCAGATGCCGACTTCCGCGCCGTCGGGATTGGTGTCGCCGGTGAAAGAGGTCTGCGTGGAGAAGTCGATGGTCGTGCCGTCGTCGTACAGCCCGAAGATGCCGACTTCCTGGCGCAGCAGCGCGATGTTGCTGATCAGCCACCATTCGCTTTGCGGAACCGCGAAGGCGATGGTCTGCGGACCAGACGTGTTGTTGGCCGCAGTCACCGCTTCGTGCAGCGAGATCTTGCCATCGGGCCCCGGAAGGTCCGCGACAACCTGCGCGCCGGCGAAATCGGTGATGTCATCAACCGTGTTGACAGTGATGGTCTCACCGGAAGCGAAGGCGAACCGCGCGATGGCGATTGACGAGAATGCGACTAGAGCAGACAAGCGAGCCGTGCGGCCCGCGACAGAGAGTGAGTTGTGCATGGATGTGGTTCCCAGGGCCCGATCGACGGGCTGCTTGAGGAGAGTCATCCACTGGCTGCGCTGATACTTGCGGCAGCCATGATTTTGAGCCTCGTCACCACTTGCCGATCCCCGCCCCCGTCCCGCCCCCGTCCCGCCCGCCGCCCCCCGCTGCAATCGCTGGGTTCGCCACGTCCCCCAAAAAACCTTGGATGACCGAAATTTGGACTCTTGAGTTAGTAATACCTAACATACGGCAAGCGCCGCCGCGCTTCTCCAATCCTTCCGGCGACGGTGGTTTGGGGGAGCGGATATCAAAAGGAGTCTGTCATGAATCACGCCATCAGCTTCTCTGGCACCCCGGCGTCACCGATGGGCAGCGACAGCACGAGGGGCGGCTCGGCGCCGACGGTTGAATCGCGCGGCGGTCACCGGCGCGGCTGGCCCGGGTGGTGCGGCATCATCGGCACGGTCGCGCTGGCCTTGTTCTGGGGCATGTTCTCGCTGGATGAGCCGCTGTTTTCGCTCGGATGGCTGATGCACAACCTGCCCGCGATGGTCATCGCCGTCGGCGCATGGCTGGCCTGGCGCCGGCCAGGGTTTGGCGCGCTGTGGCTCTTCGTCGCCGCTGCGGGAACCCTGCCGCTGTTCCGCCCCTGGCTGAGGCTGGACACGCTTCTGATCACCACGGTTCCGCTGGTGATTCTCTCCAGTCTCCTGGCGATGGAATCATTGCGAAATCGGCGCGGAATGTGAGCCGACGCGAGCGGCCGCTGCGCATGACTGGCGGAGGAATCCGCCATGACCGCATCGTCTCGAGCCGCTCTCGCTTTCACGCTGTCAATCTGGGGTGTCGCGCTGTCGCTGCCGGCACGCACAGCGATCGCCCGCCCGACCGCACAGACGGCCGCCATCACGTATCAGGGTCTGCTCAAGACCGGCGGCTCGCCGCTCAACGGCAGCGTTGATCTGCAGTTCAGGCTGTTTGATGCGGCTGGAGCGGGCAATCAGGTCGGTTCGACGCTTGCCGCCAATGCCGTCACCGTCGTCAACGGCGCATTCACTTCGTCGCTGGATTTCGGCGCGCTGGCGTTCAACGGCGAGGAGCGCTGGCTGGAGATCGCCGTCGCTTCGCCCGCCGGGGGCGGAATCGGGCCATTCACCACGCTTTCGCCGCGACAGCCGCTGACCAGCGCGCCGTATGCGGCGTACGCGCTGGGCGTCAACGGCGCGACCATCACCAGCCTCAACGCCTCCAACATCGCCAGCGGCACGATCAACAACGCGCGCACGACCGCCACCGACTCCAACGCCGCAAACCGCATCGTGCTGCGCGACGCCAGCGGCAACTTTTCGGCCGGCACGATTTCCGCCACGCTCTTCAGCGGATCCGGCGCGGGGTTGACTGGTCTGAGCGCGACGAACATGTCCAGCGGCACGCTGGCCGATGCGCGGTTGAGCAGCAACGTCGCGCTGCTCAACACCACGCAGACGATTGCGGGCTCCAAGACCTTCAGCGCAACGCCTCCGTTCGCCGTCTCCAACGCCGGCAAGGTGATCAATCTCAACGCCGACCAACTTGACGGGCTCGACTCCGCGGCGTTCCTGCAGAGCGTGCCGGTGCCGCTCAATCTTTCCGGCAGCGCGGCCGGCGCACCACTGCTCGACGCGGTCAACACCTCGGCCACGGTCGATGCCACCGGCGTGCATGGCCTGGCCAGCGGCGTGGGATTCCGCACCTACGGCGTGTACGGCGAGGTCGCCAGCACCATCGGCCGCGGCGTGTTCGGCGAATCCACCGCCGCCTCCGGACAGACCTATGGCGTGTACGGCTCAACGCCCAGCACCGGCGGGCGCGGCGTGTTCGGCGCGGCAACCGCCGCCTCGGGCAGCACCATCGCAGGCAAGTTCGAGAACTCCAGCACCACCGGCATCGGCGCCATCGGCCAGGCCCTGGCCACAACCGGCATCAACTATGGCATCCGCGGAGACAGCTCCAGCACCAGCGGCGTGGGCGTCTACGGCTTGGCCGCCGCCACCAGCGGCACAACCTACGGACTGCTTGGACGATGCGACAGTCCCGCGGGCGCCGGCGTCGCCGGGCTCAACAACGGACTCACCGGCGATTCCTACGGCGGATACTTCAACACCGACAGCGTCGATGGCTATGCCGTCTTCGCCGAGGCGCTGGCGCTCACCGGATCAGCCTATGGCGGGCGGTTCGTCACCAACGGCCCCACCGGTCGCGGCGTGGTCGGCTACGCGTCGTCCACCACCGGCGGCAACTGGGGCGTCAAAGGCCAGAGCGACAGCACCTCCGGCACCGGCGTGTGGGGCTACGCGCCCGCCGCCACCGGCACCACCTACGGCGTGTACGGCCTGAGCGACAGCGCCAGCGGCGTGGGCGTGTACGGCGAAACCACCGACAACATCGCTGTCATGGGACGCGCCACAGGAGCCACCGGCTCCAACTACGGCGTGTACGGCGTCACGCCCAGCTCTTCGGGACGCGGCGTATGGGGTTACGCCACCGCCACCACCGGAACCAGCTACGGCGTCTACGGCCAGTGCTCGACCGCCGTCACCCAGAACGGTTTCGCGGTGTACGCCAACGGCGACATCGGCGCCAGCGGCCTCAAACCCTTCCGCATCGATCACCCCGACGACCCCACCAACAAGTACCTGCTGCACTATGCGGCCGAGAGCGATGAAGTCATCAACTTCTATTCCGGCAAGGTGACGCTTGACGGCCGGGGCGAAGCGATTGTGGACCTGCCCGCGTACTTCGCCAAGATCAACCGCGACCCGCGCTACACGCTGACCGCGATCGGCGCGGCAATGCCCAATCTGCACGTCGCCGACGAAATCAACGAAGCCTCGCTCCTTTCTGGCAGCAAGGCCGCGCCAAACCAGCCCGCCGAGCCTTGCTGGTTCCGCATCGCCGGCGGCTCTCCGGGCATGAAGGTGTCATGGGAGGTCAAGGCTGTGCGCAACGATCGCTACGTTCAGCGGCGCGGCGCGCCGGTCGTGGTGAACAAGGGCCCCGACGAGCGCGGCACCTATCAGCAGCCCGAACTCTACGACGCGCCCGCCAGCCTCGGCGTCAACGCCCTCGCCGTTGCGCCCGAGCGCGTGCCGTCGGTCGGCGAGCAGGCGCAGGAGGTGGCTCGCCTTGATGACGCCGCAGCCGATCGTCCCGCCGTGCCCAGCGACGCCGCTCCACGATGAACCGTCTGTTCAGACTCATGACACGGCCGGTTCCCATGAGGCGCCGGCGGATGACGGAGAAGCTCACAATGCGCAGGCAACGATCTCGACACCAAAACCTTGCGATGATGGCCGTCGCGCTGGCGATCGCCGTCACTGGAGGTGACGTTTCCGCCCGGCCCACATCGCAGACCGCCGCCATCACCTATCAGGGTCTGCTCAAGTCCGCCGGCGGAGCGGTCAACGGCAGCGTCGATCTGCAGTTCAAGTTGTTTGACGCCGCGGCGGCGGGCAATCAGGTCGGTTCGACGCTGGCGTCGAACGCGGTGGTCGTCGTGGATGGCGTGTTCACGTCATCGCTGGATTTCGGCGCGCTGGCCTACAACGGCGAGGAGCGCTGGCTGGAGATCAGCGTCGCTTCGCCCGCAGGAGGTGGCATCGGGCCGTTCACCACGCTTTCGCCGCGGCAGAAACTCGCCAGCGCGCCATACGCGGCCTTCGCGCTCAATGCGCTGCTGCCGGCGACCTACGGCCATGCGGTCAATTTCAGCAACGCCGGCAACGCGTTCAACGGCGTGTTCACCGGCAGCGGTTTCGGGCTGACCAGCCTCAATCCGCTCGCGCTCTCGGGCTTGATCGATTCAAGCAACATCGGTGGAACCTACGGCAACGCGCTCGCGCTCTCCAATGCCTCCAACACGTTCAACGGCTCCTTCTCGGGCTCGGGCGCGGCGCTGACTTCCCTCAACGCAGCCAACATCGCCAGCGGCAACCTGAACGTCGCGAGAATGCCCACCGGCGGCGCGTGGACGCTCGCCTCCAATCTCAACATCAACGCCAACGCCCTGGTGGTCGAACAGGCCACCGGCGAAGTCGGCATCGGCACCGCCACGCCGACAGTGACGCTGGAAGTCGTTCGGACGCCGCCGAGCAACAACATCGGTCCGGTCGCGATCTTCCGGCAGGCTGGCGCCACGAGTTCCGTCGGCGCGGTCCGATTCCAGAACTCCGCGGGCAACCACTTCAACCTCGGCATTACCACCGCCAATGAATTCGCACTGGGATACAACAGCAACATCTCGCTTTCCGGCGACCTGCTGCGCATGACCTCCACGGGGAATCTCGGCATCGGCACGATCAGCCCCGCGGCGAAGCTGCACGTGGCGGGCAATGCGCGCATCGACGGCACGATCACGCTGCCGGCCACTGTTCGAAACGCCACGCTCCACGCGTCGATGTTCCAGCCGTCGTCGAATGCCACCGCCTTCACCATCAGCCCCTCACGCCTTTCCTGCACGACGTCGGCTGCCGTCGTCCGATTCTTCGCGCCTGTAACCCTGCCCGATGGCGCGGTCATCACCTCGGTCGTCGGCTTTGTTGATGACGACAGCCCCAACCAGGACATGACCTTCAGCCTTGTCGCGCTGGACCTGACCACCGGCGTCAGCGCGACGACCGGCGCGGCATCGAGCAGCGGCGGCACAGTCTTCGGCACCGACCCGCCGCAGCAGATCGCCATCACCGGCCTGCCGCTGACCGCAGACAACACAACCACCGCCTATGCGGTGCAGGTTGATTGGACGGTTCCCAGCGGACCCACCGGCGGCTCGCTGGCGCTGTGCGGGGCGCGCGTGACCTACAGCGTCACGCAACCGCTGCCTTGATTCCTTTGCCCCTTGGAGCATCCATGCGCCGTTCCATCTCAATCATCCTCGCCATGATCGCGCTCAACGCGAAGGCCATCGCCGGCGGCCCCGGCTTGCAGGACGGCGGCTTCACCTACCAGGGCGTGCTCAAGCAGAACGGCGTGCGCTACAACGGCACGGCTGATCTTGAGTTCCGCCTGTACGACGGCCCGAGCGGCACCGGCGCGACGCAGATCGGGCCGGCGCTGGCGGCGAGCAATCAGACGATCACCGACGGCACGTCGAACACGCTCTTGAACTTCGAGCAGCCGCCGCCGGCCCCGCCGGTGTGGAACGGCCAGGAGCGCTGGCTGGAGGTGCGCGTGCGCACGCCCGCGGGCAGCGCGAATCCGTTCGTCGCCCTGACGCCCTGGCAGAAGATCGCCACCGCGCCCTACGCGGCGTACGCGCTC
>CAZCGB010000049.1:0-10680 GCA_964498045.1 uncultured Isosphaeraceae bacterium | reverse complement strand
CAAGGCGCGACCTTGCGATTGGGCATGCGTCTGGTGAGCGGTTTGGCGCAGCGTGACGGCGACGCCGTTGCTGAGGCCTGCCGCAGGCATGGCGGGTTCCGATCGATCGAGGCGCTGCATCGCGCCACCATGGTTTCGGCGTCGGCCTTGCGGCGACTGGCGCGGGCGGACGCGTTCAGCTCGTTCGGTCTCGATCGCCAGACCGCGCTGTGGCAGGTGCGGGCGCTGAGCGATGAGGCATTGCCGATGTTTGATGCAGCCCAGGAGACGGCGCATCGCGATGCCGGGGTCGCGGAACCGAAGCTGCCTGCGGTGTCGCCGCTGCGCAAGGTCGCGCACGATTACGCAGCTGTGGGGCTGTCGCTGCGCGGCCATCCCGTGGGGTTCATGCGCGATGATCTCACGGGGATGGGAGCCACGCCGGCGGGTGAGTTGCAGGATGAAACGCGCTGGCGTCAGGGAAAGCGCATCGCCGTGGCGGGTGTTGTGCTGGTGCGGCAGCGGCCATCCACCGCCAACGGCATCGTGTTCATGACGCTGGAGGATGAGACCGGCGTCGCCAACCTCATCGTTCGGCCGGACGTCTATCGACGGTGTCGGCAGGCGGCGCGGCACGGCATCATCGTGCTCTGCCGCGGCGTGGTGGAACGCCAGGGCCAGGTCGTTCACGTGCTGGCCCAGGAACTGATTGATGTCCACGTCACAGACGAGCGCATCGAATCGCAATCACGCGATTTTCATTAGGCGGCCACCCGCATGACGACTTGAGCAATGCCCTGTCCATCGCATCTGGCTCGACACGAAAACCACGGTTCCGCAGCCGGTTTCGTGCGAACAAGACGATTGTGCGTGCAACTTCGCCCGCCTACACTTGAAGCCTGACCAAGCCATGCGACCCGGAGGACCACGTCGCCAGAAGCCGGTCGAAGCGGAGCACCATTCCGCACATCGAGGAGATTGAAGATGAACATTGGCATTTCGTCATTCTGCGCCGCCATCGCGCTGTGCGCGCACGCTGCGAACGCGGCCACGCTGCCCGGCGGCTTCTCCGAAGTCGCCATCACCGGCGGCAACATCATCACCGAAGCCACGGGCATGGCGTTCTCACCTGATGGCAAGCTCTTTGTGCTTGAACAGGGAGGCACGATCGAGGTGTACCAGGGTGCCGGCGCGACAACGTGGACGCGAAGGCAGGCCAACTTCTTCGCCAATACACCATTGAATGTGGATGAATCCGACGAGCGCGGCCTGCTGGGCATCGCGTTCGATCCGAACTACCTCACCAACCGTTTCGTGTATGTGTACTACACCGTTGGCACCGGCGCGGCGCGCAATCGCATCGCTCGTTACAAGGCAAATGCCAATGGCGACTTGGCGATCGCAGGAAGCGCACGCACGATCATGGACCTGGACAATCTCTCGGGCGCGGGAAACCACAACGGCGGCGCGATGCACTTCGGGCCTGACGGCAAACTGTATGTGGCGGTGGGCGACAACGCGAACGCCGCGAATTCGCAGTCGAACAACACGCGGCTTGGGAAAATCCTTCGACTCAACCCCAACCCCAACAATCCGATTCCCGCCAACAACCCGACGAGCATCGAGGGCATTCCCGGCACCACTTCCGGCGCAAACCGGGCCATCTGGTGCGCCGGGCTGCGGAATCCGTATTCATTCGCGTTCAAGCCCGGCACGAGCGTGATGTACATCAATGACGTCGGCCAGAGTTCGTTCGAAGAAGTCAACGTTGGCGCGGCCGGCGCCAATTACGGTTGGGACGACACCGAAGGCGATTTCAATCAAGGTTCGTTTCCCGACTTCACGCGCCCGATCATCGCGTACCACCACAACGATCAGACGCAGAGCTTTCCGCCGAACGGCAATTTCACGGGTTTTGCCATCACCGGCGCTGCGTTCTATGTGCCTCAGAACAACACCTTCGGAAACGGTTACATCGGTGATTATTTCTTTGCCGATTTCATCAGCGACTGGATTCGCCGATACGATCCGAACACCGGAAAAGTCTCGCGTTTCGCAAGCCATGTCGATGGCCCGGTTGCGCTGTGCGTGGGAAACGATGGCGCGTTGTATTACCTGGCGCGGAATGCACAGAGCAGTGGGGCCGGCAGGGTGTATCGGGTGCAGCGCAACTGACGCGATACAGCGAACTGATGAACTTCGAGTTCGCGGCGCATGCAACGCCATCGCCTGCAATACGGACATCGCCCGGAAACTCGTCACTACTCCACGGCAATCTGGCACAGGGCGCGAAGAAGGTCAAACGCCGTCACGACGCCGATGAGCAGATTTCGCTCGTCGACCACGATGACGCGATGCACATGATGATCTCGCATGCGCCGTGCGACATCGGGAATGGGTTCCTCGGGTGACGCGGTCAGCGGCACATCGCTCATGAAGTCTGCGACGATCCCCAGATCGACGGCATCCACGCGCGTCCCTGTGCCGCCGTCAGCCAGAGACTGCAGGAGGTTCGCCGTACCAAAGCCCAACCCGCCCCGCAGGCACCATTGCAGAAGATCTGTCTTGGAAACCACTCCGACCACGTGCGAAGAAGCGTCAACGACTGGAACGCCCGAGATCGCGTGATCAGTCAACACGCGCGCCAGCTCGCGCGGCGTCGTCGATGGGCGGACAGACAGAGGGTTCGATGTCATGAAATCCCGCACGCGAAATCGGCTTGGCGATTGAAGTTGCATGGTGTTACTCAGCATACGAACGCACGACGCGGCCGATTGGCGCAGACGTCTGCTCCTTGACTGATTGTGGGCATTGCAATCTTTGCATCAACAGGGAAATCGCCCCGTCAGCGGCGCTGTTTCCCACCCTCCGGCCGAGAACCAGCGCACGTGAAATCCCTTGCCGATCACGCTTCAGCCAGGCCCTCGCGGATGGCAAAGCGCACAAGTTCGCCGCGATCATGTATGTCTAGCTTCTTCATGATCAACTCTCGGTGGCCATCGATGGTCTTCGGGCTGCGGGAGAGCGTGTTGGCGATTTCGATGCGTGACATGCCGCGGCCGATCAAACGAAGCACCTCGCTCTCGCGGGGCGTGAGCGTGTCCAGCTTGGTCTTGGGCGGCGTGTGATCTTCGGAGCCCTTGCGCTTGGTTGGCTGGCATCGCTCCTGCACCTTGGGCCCCAGGGCGAATTCGCCTCGAGCGACTTTGCGAATGCCCTCAACCAGTGCGTTCATCTCATCGCTCTTGCAGAAATATCCCCAGGCACCGGCTTTGTACGCGGAGTCGATGTAGTGGTCGCGAATGTACGCGCTGAGCATGATGACCTTGATGTCCTCAGCCTGGCGGCGAAGCTCCGCCAGCGAGTCGAATGGATCGGGCCCGGGCATTTCGATGTCGAGCAGCACGATTTGGGCGTGCGTTCGCTTCGCCTCTTCAACGAGGTTCTCCGCCGTCGCCAGGCGACCGACGATTTCAAAGTCGGGCTCCAGCGCAAACCGGGCAATCAATCCTTCGACAAGAAAGGCATGGTCATCGACGCAGAGTATTCGGATGGTCTTCTTGGTGGTCATGTTTCACTCACAGTCGCCGCGATTGCCTCGCCCAGCGTTCTTCGAATCGTGTCCATGTTGGTGGGGTCATCAATCACAAAGACGCCCAGCTTGGACCAATCATTCTCGGGTTGTCCGAAGAGGACAATTCGTCGTTTGCGGTCCTCACGCAGATACCGCCTTGCAGCTTCGATCGTTGTGGCGCCGGGTTCGACAATCCATAGTCTGCTCGAATCGGCGGGCGGAGCGTCGGCAGATTTGACCGCAAAGCGGCCGGCCTGCAGAAGCATCGAAACGAGGCTTGCCCCGCGCCGATCACGAATGGAAATCACGGCCACATGGTCCGGAATTGATCCATCTCCACTGCTGCGACTGCGGTTGGACGCGATCGGCAGGTTGAGGACCACCGTGGTTCCTTTGCCCACCTCCGATTCGATATGCACAATGCCGCCCGCTGATTGCGCCACGCCGCGTACAAGTGACAGGCCCAATCCCGTGCCCAGGCCGCGTTTTTTTGTCGTGAAGAACGGATCCAACGCATGCTTCCTCACCTCAGGCGTCATGCCTTCGCCGTTGTCCGACACGCCGATCTGCACGGCTCTGCCTCGTCGCGCCTTCTGAGCCCAAAGCCGAACGCGACCATCGCCGCGAATCGCTTCGCCGGCGTTGACCAGCAGATTGAGAATTGATTGCGTCAGACGATGCGGCGGCAGCGCGATCTCGGGAAGATCCGCTTCAAACTCCACGCTGAGCGCGATGCGCTTGGGCACGGCCTTTGACAGCAAGGCCCCGACCTGTTTCCACCATTCATCAATGTTGGTCTGGCCGGACGACGCTTCGGCGTCTTCTGGGTCAAGGGCCATGAGGTGCAGGCCGTCGGAGAGCTGCTGCAGGTAGTTCACCGATCGCCGCACCGCGAGAAACTGCTCGCGCGTTTCCGCCGGCAGGTTGGCGGCATCGAGCGCATCGAGTCGTGCGCGAATGGGCAGGAGGACGTTGTTCATGTCATGCCCGAGGCCGGCGGCCAGTGTGCCGATTGACGCAAGTCGATCCGCCTGCCGAAGTTGCTCGTTGGAGGCTTCCAGTTGCGCGGTGCGCTCCTTGACCATCTCCTCAAGATGCATGCGATGGTTGGCGAGTTCATCTTCGAACCGCTTGCGATCGGTGGTGTCATGGATGATGCCCATGAACCACGGCTCGCGCGCCCCGGGGACATCCACACGCGAGATGGACAGTTCGATGGGGAACAAGCGGCCGTCTTTCCGCACAGCGGTGAATTCTCTGGTGCGGCCGAGGATGTTGGTCCGCCGAGTTCGTCGATACGTCGCCAGATACGAATCGTGCGCGGAGTGATGTGGCTCGGGCATGAGCATGCGGACGTTCTGGCCGATGATTTCGCTCGGCGTCCAGCCGAAAACGCGCTCGATGGAATCACTCGCCGATTGAATCACGCCTTGCGGATCGATGGTGATGATCGGGTCCAGCGCGGAGGCGAGAATCGCCTTGTGCTGAGCGAGAGTTCGCTCCAAACTCGCGCGGGCCTGTTTGGTATGAGGAGAGATCTTCGGCACGTTCGGACCCATCGGGGGCAGGGCCGATTGTACCTGCGCAAGCCATCGCATCGCCGAGCGTCGATGCGGCCAATGACGTGCCTGATTCGGGATTCTCAACATGTTGGCGAGTCGCAATCGACCTGACCGTACTGCTGAACGCACGCTTTGCAATGAGCTGTGGCAACACCGACGACAGGTTTGATGCGCCGGCATTCAACCCGAGCCCTGCAAAGTATGGTCCTGATGGCCGTCGCGGCACCCGGAAACCACCCTGCTTCGCCATGATTGCCGATGCACATCGACATCACAGGCTCGATCGCTGTGGACGGGGTCGTTTACCTGTATCTGCAGTGCCCGATTCGCGGCTAGATTGTCTCCACGCTTGAACGCCAACCAGTGCCTTCGCCATGATGCCCGATCCCCATGTCGAAGCTGGATTCTGGAATTCGCGGAAGACCGCCACTTTGCATTCAGCGAGAGCAACCTCATGACACGCCCAATCGTGGTTCTTTCTGTGTTGTCAGCGGCGACGCTGCCACTCGCCTGCGCGTCACATCACAACAGCGCGAACGACAGATCCTCTGCGCAAGCGCCGGCTCGGGAAGCCATGGACGACGATTACGAGACGCCGCCGCCACGCACATCGATATCTGAGGTCATGCGTTCCAAGCTGGCGCATTCCCAGGCAATCCTGGAAGGCCTGGCCATGGGCGACATGGCTCAGATCGAAACCAACGCACTCGCGCTCAAGCGCATCAGCCAGGGCGGGGAGTGGCTCACGCAGGATTCGCCCGCGTACTTTGCCTTCAGCTCCGAGTTTCGCAAGGTCTGTGATGACCTGTACAGCCACGCACAAACGAAAAACCTTCAGGCTGTTGCGAGCGACTACGCACACCTCACTAACTCATGTGTCGCATGTCACGAGTACCTGCGCCGCGAGCGGGAGGTCAAGGACATTCCCGGCCGCATCAGCCTTGCGGCACCGACGAGCGATTCCGATTCAACCACGAAAGGCATTCGATGATCACCACCGCGCCGCCTCGGACGACCACGCGTGAATTCGCGTTGGCCGCCGATCATGAAGAGACGACCGGCCCGCTCGAGCAGTTCACGTACAACGACGCGATCGTTCGCAAGTTCGTGCTCGTCACCCTGATGTGGGCTCTTGTGGCCGCGCTTGCCGGGGTGGTGATAGCGACGCAACTCGCATGGCCGGGTTTGTTCGGAGGCATCGAGTGGCTGTCGTTCGGCCGCTTGCGCCCCCTGCACACCAACGCGGCGATCTTCGCGTTCGCCGGAAACGCCATTTTCGCGGCGATCTATTACAGCACCCAGCGGCTGTGCAAGGCGCGGATGTTCAGCGACCTGCTGGGTAACCTGCATTTCTGGGGTTGGCAATTGATCATCGTGGCGGCGGCAGTCACGCTGCCGCTGGGCATCACCCAAGGGAAGGAATACGCGGAACTCGAGTGGCCGATCGACATCGCCATCGCGGTGGTGTGGGTCGGGTTCTTCGGCGTGAACTTCTTCGGTACGCTGGCACGCCGGCGCGAACGGCACATGTATGTCGCGCTGTGGTTCTACATCGCCACGATCGTGACCGTGGCCATGCTGCACGTCTTCAACAGCCTTGCCATTCCCGCGTCGCTGATCAAGAGCTACTCAATGTACGCCGGCGTGCAGGACGCATTCATGCAGTGGTGGTACGGCCACAACGCAGTGGCGTTCTTCCTGACCACGCCATTCCTTGGCCTGATGTACTACTTTCTGCCCAAGGCGGCCGAAAAGCCGGTGTTCAGCTATCGACTGAGCATCGTGCATTTCTGGTCGCTGGTGTTCATCTACATCTGGGCCGGCCCGCATCACCTGCACTACACCGCCCTTCCAGGATGGGCGTCCAGCCTTGGCATGCTGTTCAGCCTGATGTTATGGATGCCGTCTTGGGGTGGCGGCATCAATGGTCTGCTGACGCTTCGCGGGGCGTGGAGCAAGGTGACGGCTGACCCGGTGCTCAAGTTCTTTGTCGTGGGCATCACGTTCTACATGATGTCGACGTTTGAGGGCCCGATGCTCTCGATCAAGAGCGTGAACGCCTTGAGCCACTACACCGACTGGACCATCGCCCACGTGCATGGCGGCGCGCTGGGATGGAACGGATTCATGGCGTTTGGCATGATGTACTGGCTGATGCCGCGACTCTTCCAGACTCCGCTTTGGAGCCGCAAGCTCGCCGAGTGGCATTTCTGGATCGGCACCATTGGCATCGCTCTGTACGTGCTGGCGATCTACACCGCCGGCATTACTCAAGGCCTGATGTGGCGTGCGTTCGACGAATCCGGCTCGCTGCAGTTCCCCGACTTCATCGAGACCACCATCGCGCTCATGCCCATGTACTGGGTTCGGGTCGTTGGCGGCCTGCTGTACGTCAGCGGCATTGTCTTGATGGCGGTCAATGTCGTCCAGACATGGCGCGGTCGACCTGCTGTGTACGCTGAAACTGTGCACGAGGCGCCCGCACTTGTTCGCCGTTACACCGATCCGCCCCAGCCCGACCCGCGCATTACCGGTGTGACGGAATTCGGCAAGAAACTCGACGTGTTCCTTCAGGGGATCTGGCATAGGCGTTGGGAACGCCTCCCCTTGCTGTTCACAATTTGGACCCTCGTCGCGGTCGCCATTGCGAGCCTGTTCGAGATCATCCCGACGTTTCTGATTCGTTCGAATGTGCCATCGATCGCCAGCGTGCAGCCATACACGCCGCTCGAACTCGCCGGCCGCGAGATCTATATCGCTGAGGGCTGTTACAACTGCCACTCGCAGATGATCCGGCCGATCTGGGCGGAAACCAAGCGATACGGTGAATACAGCAAGCCAGGCGAATTCGTGTACGACCACCCCTTCCAATGGGGCAGCCGGCGCATCGGACCCGACTTGGCGCGCGAAGGCGGCAAGCAGTCGAGCGATTGGCATGTTCGGCACCTGGAGAATCCGCGGCAGCTGATCGCGCAATCGATCATGCCCGCCTATCCGCATCTGCTGAACAAGCAGCTGGACTTTGAAGTCATTCAGTCGCGTGTGAATGTGATGGCGATGCTCGGCGTTCCATACGGCGAAGCCGTCAAGCAAGGCAAGGCCCCGGAGATGGCGCGAGCACAAGCGCAGCAACTGGCCGCTGAACTGGTAGCGCAAGGCGGCTACACCGGGCTTGAGGACAAGCAGATCATCGCGGTCGTCGCGTATCTGCAACGTCTGGGCACGGACATCAACAAGCCAGCGTCAGCGTCCGGCGATGGTGCCGCATCCGGAGAAAGCGCGGTGAAGCCATGAGCCTGACTGACATCATGAGTCACAGCGACCTGTCCACGTATCCGCAGGTTGCGCTGATCATCTTCCTCGCGGTGTTCGCGTCCTTGACCGCGCGGATCTTCCTGTCGCGTCGCCGGCGCGATCTCTACATTCGCGCCGCGTCGATGCCGCTGAATGATGCGCGAATCGTCGCCACCAACCGAAAGGCTGCATCCTCATGAACAACATAGAGTACGACACGGTTCTCAATCATGAGTACGACGGCATTCGCGAGTACGACAACCCCACACCCGGCTGGTGGAACTGGCTGTTCGCCATCAGCGTCATGTTCTCGGTGGTGTATTGGGCGTGGTATCACCTGGGCACTGAATCCAAGACGATCCAGCAGGATTGGGAATCGGCGCAGGTTGCTGAGTTTCAGAAGATCTTCGGCAAACTCGGCAAACTCGAGCCCGATGAGCCGACAGTCGCACGGATGATGGATGATCCGCAAATGATGGCTGTGGCCAAGGGCATCTTTGCGGGGAATTGCGCCGCATGCCACGCCCGCGACGGCGGCGGCATCAATGGCGTGAATCTCACCGATGACGTGTACAAGAACATCAAGGGTCTCGGCGATTTCTACAACGTCATCAGCAAAGGCGCGAACAATCAAGCCATGCCCGCATGGGAAAACCGCCTGAGCTTGAATGAGCGGATTATCCTTGCTGCATACGCGGCGTCGCTTCGCGGCACAACGCCCGCCAATCCCAAGGCGCCCGAAGGTGACCTCCATCCGCCGCCTTGGCCCCGTGCAAACACCGGAAGCGGATCGTGAACTTGTGCACTCCAACAATCGCAACGCTGGGACTCACCGCGAAGTGACCGCCACGCTGACGACATCTTCCGCACCGCCATCGCCGCCAAAGCGCTCGAGCGCCGATGATCGACCCGAGCGCGTGCTCTCGACGCTGAATAAGGACGGGTCGCGCCGCTGGCTGAAGCCCAAGCTCAGTCGCGGCCGCTTTCTCAATGCGCGCCGAATCGTGGCGTACGCGCTCATTGCCATTTTCGCGCTCCTTCCATTCGCACGCATCAACGGCAAGCCGGCGGTGTTGCTGGATCTCTCGACCAGGCACTTCACGATCCTCGGCTCGACGTTCCTGCCCACCGATACCATGCTGCTCGCCCTGCTGCTGTTAGGAGTGTTCGTGACGATCTTCCTGCTCACCGCGCTGCTCGGGCGCGTGTGGTGCGGCTGGGCATGCCCGCAGACCGTGTACATGGAATTCGTCTTTCGGCCGATCGAGCGGTTGTTCGATGGCGTCAACCCGCGAAGCGGTCGCGCCACACAACGCGGGTTTCGCGGCAGCGCCTTGGCGACCGCGCTCAAATACCTCTCGTTTCTGTTGGTATCGGTGTATCTCGCGCACGTGTTTCTGGCTTACTTCGTTGGAGTCGAGCGGCTGTCTCATTGGGTC
The DNA here is from genome assembly GCA_964498045.1 of uncultured Isosphaeraceae bacterium. Lineage (GTDB taxonomy): Bacteria > Planctomycetota > Phycisphaerae > Phycisphaerales > SM1A02 > DATKJG01. The sequence goes on along the minus strand of CAZCGB010000049.1, from coordinate 832 downwards.
CTGCGCTCGCCGCTGGAGCATCCTGCGGGCTTTCTCATCGTCGCCGCCGTCTCCGCGCTGATGATGTTCGACTTCTGCTTCTTTCGGGAGCAGACCTGCATCGTGGCCTGCCCGTATGGTCGCTTTCAGAGCGTGATGCTCGATCGCCATTCGCTGATCATCAGTTACGACGTCACGCGTGGCGAGCCGCGAGGCAAAGTGAAGGCGTCGAAGATGGCGGAACCTGGCGCAGAATCGACGATCGCGCTTCCCGTCGCGCGATCAAACGGCGATTGCATCGACTGCCGCCTGTGTGTCACCACGTGTCCGACGGGAATCGACATTCGCGACGGCCTGCAGATGGAGTGCATCGGCTGCGCTCAATGCATCGATGCTTGCGACGTGGTCATGGACAGGATTGACCGGCCGCGCGGCTTGATTCGCTATTCGTCCCAGAGCACGATGGCGGGCGAGAGAAAACGATTGCTGCGGCCGCGGGTTGTGGTGTATCCGTTGATTCTGATCGTTGTCGCGAGCCTCTTCAGCCTCGCGCTCGTGCGTCGCGGCGATGCGTACGTGACCGTGCTCCGCGGTCTGGGACGAACATTCACCGAGATGCCATCGGGCGAGATTGGCAACCTCGTGCGCATCAAGATTGTGAATCGCACCCAGGAGCCTCGCACCTACGCCATTCATGCCGAAGGCGTGACGGGAGCACACGCCCAGATTGACCCGACCCAGTCCACCACCATCGTTGGCGAAGAAAGCGCCACGATTCCGGTGATGATCGTTGCGCCTTTCAAGGACTTTGAACGCGGTCGTTGCGAGGTGAGAATCGTCATCAGTGACGGCG
>CAZCGB010000048.1:0-10702 GCA_964498045.1 uncultured Isosphaeraceae bacterium | reverse complement strand
CGAGATACGAAAACAGACCGGGGGGCAGGGGCGGCAGGGGGAACCGGGGGGGCCGACCTCGCCGTCTGGTTCAATCGCAATCCCGATGCCATCGCGATCAGCGCTGCGACGGGCGAGGGCATCGATGAGCTCCGCCGCGCGGTGCTGGATGTGTTCCTGGGAGATGTGCGCGAGGTCGAGGTCGCGCTGCCGATGGGCGACACGAAATCGATCATGTTCCTTGAACAGCGCGCCCGCGTGCTTGATCGGCAATACCACGACTCCACCGCGGTCTTCAAGGTGCGCATCGGCCGCAGGCAGGTCGATCAACTGCTCGCCAACAAAGGCGCTGGGGCATCGATGACTTTTGATGGCCTCGCCGTGCATGATGCGCTGAAGAAGCTGTGGTCCAACGGCGACAATGCTCCAGCGCGGCGGACTCCGCCGCATCATCAGCATTGGCACGCGCCGGATGCGACGTGACCAAAGACGGTGGCACAGGCGTCTCGCCTGTGCCCCGTCCGAATTGGTGTGGCGCGGAAAGTGGAACGAGTTCAGTTGCAGTCTGAGACAATCCGCCGCATCGTGCACACAACGGCTGCGGGATATCTCTCGCGGTACGAATGCGGTCATCGAACAGCAATCGAGCCGCACTCCGGGCACTGGCCGCTTTGTGGTCTGCCGCGCAGGTCGTACGCGCACTTCGGGCACAGGCCGCGCTTGATGCGCCGCCGTCGCCGAAAGGCGAACGGCGCGGCGAACAGCATCCACAGCACCGCCGCGTAGAACACCGTGTTGATAGCGACGCCGGGCCAGATCGGCACGAATGGAATCAGTTTGATGTTTGCGGCCGTTCCCCATTCAACAGCGGGCCGTCCCAAAAGAATTCCGCCTTGCATTTCAGGAATCGTGGCGCGGTTGTAGTCCGGCACGCTGAAGTACCCGGCAAGAGTGAGCATGGGCCAGCCTCTTCCGTCAGCACAGCGCAGCGATGCATCACTCTGTCCTGTTGGCCAGTCATCGACTGGCTTGATGAAGCCAGCCCATGCTGGAGTGAGTTCGTCTACTGGCGCTGTGATTGGAAACACGCCACTGCGAAATGTCACGCGGGCCAATTGAAACCGTCTACTTCCGAACGCAGAGCGATAGTTGCCCCACACCATGTAGTAGGGCGATTCCGAATTCTCATCATTGATCCACTCATAGTTCCGGTCCGCCACATCAATGGCCACAGCAAGTGTCCACGCCACCGCGACGTTCAAGATCGCGCCGAGGAGAATGAACACGCAGATTCGGAGCGCCCAGCATTTCATGCGCACTTTCCAAACAGAACGGCGGCTTTTCCATAGCCCGCCCTTCGGGACGGGTGGGCCACCGCGGCCCCCCCGTTGACGATCGCGCTGCCCGTGAGAAGCAGCAGCAGGAACGCGCAGGTGCGGATGAGGTGGCGGGGGTGGGCGGGACGCGCGGTGCGTTGCACGAGAGACATCGTATCGCCGGGCCGGTTCAGGCTGGTGTGTGATTCCGCCATACCATGCACCGATCCGCATGCAGCGAACCTCCGGCCTTGACCTCTTCACTTCGGAACTGAACCCGGATGCGTTGCGCGATGTCGTTGCGTGGGGCGATCGACGGAATCCCACGTGGATCGGCCCCGACGGCGCGAGTCTGCTCGCCAAGTTGCAGTCGCACACCGAGCGCAAGGCCTTCTTCGATTCCTGGGCGGAGGCGATGCTGGCCCGGCACCTGCTGGCGCGCGATTGCGAATTGCGGTTCGAGGTGCCCACGCCGCATGATCGCCGGGCTGATTTCCAGGTGTCGCGCGGAAGCGAGATGTTCTTCCTGCATCTCAAGCGGCTGGATTCCGACCGGCCGCCGCACAGGAAACTTGTGGTGTCATCGCGTCTGCGCGTGCTGGAGCGCATCACCCGGCCGTACATCGTGCAGGTGCGATGGCACGAGGGGGCGAACGACGACGACATGCTGTCACTGATCCAGCAGGCTGAGGGATTCATCCTGCAGGCGCATGTGGGCGACGAGATGCGGGCGATGGGCGAGGACGGCCGCGAGATCGGCGGCGTGCGCATCATCGCGCCGAACGTCGGCGGGGCCGAGCATGTGAGCGTGACCATCGGGCTGCCCAGCGGCTTCATCGATCTTTCGCCGCGCATGCACCGGCTGCTGAATCGCGCGCACGAGCAGTTCATGCCAAAGAGCGACAACGTGATCGTGATCGCCAGCAACCACGTGGATGACGTGCTGGATTTCGAAAGCGCGCTCCTGGGCTCGCACATCGAGCGCTGGGACCAGTTTCCTCCGCACGGCCAGCGCGTCGCGCACGGCCGTGCGCAGGACGGCTTCTGGCACGGACGGAAGTTCGCGGATTCACATTTCGCAGTGTGGATGAAGTTTGAGCCGCGCAGCGCGACGATCAAGTCAAGGCTGTACGTGCGCAGGGGCGTGGATGTGGATGGGGGGGTACGGCGGGCGTTGGAGAGCCTGTTTGATCGCGGTGATTGAAGGGGGCAGGCCCCAGTGATATTCTTGCGGATTGCGCCTGACGCGCGGCGAAGCCGCAAGCGGCGTTTGCGCACTCACCACCCAGTACTCGGAACTCCCATGACCGATCCTCGCATCACCGAACTCGCCGGCCTGCTCATCAACTACTCCGTGAAATTGAAAAAAGGCGAGCATGTGCTGATCGAGACATTCGACTGCCCAGATGAGATCGCCATCGAGTGCGTGCGAGCCGCGCGCAAGGCCGGCGGCAACGCGCACGTCGCCATCCGGCACAACCGCGTCATGCGCGCGCTGAACGAGAGCGCATCGGACGAGAACCTGAAGACGTGGGCCGACTATGACCGCCGGCGCATGAGCCTGATGGACTGCTACCTGGGCATCCGCGGCTCGGACAACGTCAGCGAGATGTCGGGCATCGACAGCAAGCAGATGCAGCGCGTGGGCAGGCTGTACGCCAAGCCCGTGCACATGGAGCAGCGCGTCAACCACACGAGATGGTGCGTGCTGCGCTGGCCCACGCCTTCGATGGCCCAGCTTGCGCAGGTGAACACCGAAGCGTTCGAGAAGTTCTACTTCGACGTCTGCACGCTCGACTACGCGCGCATGGACAAGGCCTGCCAGCCGCTCGCGCGGCGCATGCGGCACACCGACAAGGTGCACATCAAAGGCCCGGGCGACACCGACCTGCGCTTCAGCATCAAGAAAATCCCGGTCATCCCCTGCTGCGGCGACATGAACATCCCCGATGGCGAATGCTTCACTTCACCCGTGCGCACGTCGGTCAACGGCGTCATTCATTACAACACGCCCACGCTGTACAACGGCATCACGTTCGAGAACATCCGCCTGGAATTCAAGAACGGCAAGATCATCAAGGCGACGGCTGACAGCGGGGGAGACGACGCGCTGAACGCCATCTTTGACACCGATGAAGGCGCACGCTACGTCGGCGAATTCGCTATCGGATTCAATCCCTACATCATCAGGCCGATGAAGGACATCCTCTTCGACGAGAAGATCGCAGGCAGCCTGCACTTCACGCCCGGCCGCGCGTACGAGACCGCTGACAACGGCAACCGCTCGGAAATCCACTGGGATCTCGTGCTGATCCAGACGCCCGAATACGGCGGCGGGACGATTGCATTCGATGATGAGGTCATCCGCCGCAATGGCACGTTCGTGGCCAGCGATCTCAAGGGCTTGAACCCGGCGGCGCTGAAGAAGAAGTAGGGGGACGGCAGCTAGACTTCTCAGGCTGACTTGACTGCTCGATGTGTTCGCGGACGCACGAGTCGCGAGAGCGACAGCCAGACGAATGCGATCAGTCCAATCGCAACAGGCCAATACCATGCAGGCGTCCACGGCGCCCAGGTCCGCATGCCCAGCGACCAGCCGCGAAACGCCGCGGCCGCCGCTTGAGATTCACCGGTACGCGGCGCTGCGTTGGCCATACGTTCGATTTCCAATCGAATGGCCTCGGCTTCCGATGTCAACTTTGTCAATGTTTCAGCGTCGTTTGGCATGCCCTGCGACTGCATCCATTCAACCACGAATGCCGAGTCCAGCGGGATTCGTTCTCGCCGAACCGCGTTGGAGTCGACTTTGTAAGTGGCTCGCATCGACGGAACCAATACCGTCAACTTTCCGGTCGGGGATGTTTCTGCCGCGCCGTCCAGGAACACTTCAACACGGCCGCGCTTCCAGATTCGTAAGTTTGTGAGTTCGGCGTCAATCGTCACTTCGCTGTAGCAGTCCGATCGCGGATTGGACAATTGAATTGAGTCGGTGTGGATGAACCACTCCTGGATGGCCGCAAACACATGCATGTTGTAGGACGTCGCCAGCAGGGGATACAGGACGACGATGGACATGACCACAATGCGGGCGCGCCACGACAAGTGCATCGAATCATCGGCACGTCTGATCGCACCTTCGGTGGCAAGTGACGCGCCGCACTCCGGGCAAACGGCGTTCTCGATCGGTGGCGACAAGCCGCGAAGCGAGTACTTGCATTGATCGCACCAGACGTCGTCAGCACGACTTCGAGCCAGCCTGCGGCTCTTGACACGAATTGCCCACATCACCGCGAGAACAACCAGCGCGATCAGCCAGAAGAAGCCGATCAGCATCGACAATAGGAATCCAGGCGGCAAAAACATGACGCGGCTCCCAGGCCATGCTACTCGGGATCCAGCGAACGCACATCGTTCCGATCAATCCGCCTCGCAAACCGCGCCTTTCACTTCGTATCCGTGTTCCACATGTCGTGAATCGCCTTCCATGATCCATCGGCCTGCTTCTTCCACACGCATAGGAACTTGCCGTTTTCATGCACCAGCTTGCCATCGGGCCCTTTGAACGAATCCTCGTAGGTTCCAGAGGTGAAACCAAGCTCGCCGCTCTTGGCGATCTCCGCGTGCATGCTCTTCCATGAGATGTTGAAGGATTGGTCGCTCAGGTATGCGGCCCACACTTTCTTTGCCGCTTCGCGCCCGACGCACACTGGCTCGTTCGGCGGATATGCGACAGCATCCTCGGCATAGAACGATGCGACCTTCTCCACATCGCGCTTGCCTGCTGCCGCTGACCATTCCTTATCAAGTTTCACCAAGGCCTTGGCGTCGTCGGCAATTCGGCCTCCCGCCCACGCAGGCGTCAGCGTCCACAGACCAGCCATCGCACCCAGCGCGAACAGAGCGACAATCCATGACAAACGAAGCTGCCTATTTCGAAAGCAATTCATGATCGCCATCTCCTGATGTGAAGGAACGAGGATGACCTTGGATCGGCGCAGGATACTTCACGAAACTCGGTCTGCAACTGTCGCGCGAGCTCCCCATATACTGCCCGGCCCATCACTCAAATCCGGAGGATCTTTCCATGTCCAAGTCGGCAAACCCAATTCCCCCCGGCCAGGAAGGCCTGATCCCGCACCTCGTCTGCAAGGGCGCCGCGGAAGCGCTTGAGTTCTACAAGAAGGCTTTCGGCGCACAAGAACTGTTTCGCATGCCCGGGCCTGACGGCCGGCTGATGCATGCGCAAATGCTCATCGATGGCAAGCCAATCTATCTGGCCGATGACTTTCCCGAATACTGCCAAGGCAAGCCATCGAACGCCAACGCGCTGGGCGGAACGCCGGTGACCATTCATCGATTCGTCCGCGACACTGACGCGGCGATGAAGCAGGCTGAGAACGCCGGCGCGACGGTGCTCATGCCCGCCAGCGACATGTTCTGGGGCGATCGCTACGGCCTTGTGAAGGACCCGTTCGGGCACCACTGGGCCTTCGCCACGCACGTCAAGGACATGACTCCGGGCGAAATGATGGAAGCGAGCAAGGCGTGCTTCGAAGCCGCGCCGGCGTGAACGCGCGTCATTCCGCCACAATGGACAAAGCCCAGGCATGGCCATGCCTGGGCTTTTCGCATGTCAGCCCGTCAGCATCCACAGGAACATCAGCGCGACGCACAATCCCACGTACGCCAGCGGCGCGATGGAGAGCATCAGGGCCTTCTGTCCATCGCCGCCGCGTGAGCATGCGATCGCGGCGATCAGGCACGCAAGGTACACCAGCGGGTACAACGTCGAGCTCCACAGGAAGGCCTTGGCCGCAAGCCATTGCGAGATCGGCACGGGCGTGGAGCCCTGCGTTCCGGCAAGGCTCATCACGTTCGCCAAGAGGATGAATGGATAGATCAACAGCGGCAGGCCGCCGACGATGAGGAAGATCCAGTAGTACGATTTCATGGGTCTTGACGTGAACCGTCGCCTGTCGCATGCTCGATCACGCGCCGTCGGGAATCTCCGGCTCAACCATGTGGGCCAGCAGATGCAGCGATTCCTGCCAGCCGAGGTATCACATTTCCACGGGAATCGCCGCGGGCACGCCTTGGCGCAACGTACGCCGAACTCGATGGAAGGTGCGCGAAGTGCAGGCGCTGCGCGACCGCCGACTCACGCGTCCTGAAGCACGCGCATCATTTACAGATCGTTTTCCATGCCCTGCATGGCCGGCCCGATGATCTCGAGGAGTTCAGGCTTGCTGGCCAACCGCTGTTGTGAGGTCGCGAAGGAGGCCATCGCCTCGGTCATCGTCGCCTGCATGGTGGCGTTGATCTTCGCCTCGGTGGCGGCGTCGATCTTCGGTGCTGCCTTCGCACGCTTGGCGCAATCGCGCATCTTCGCCCGCACCGCGTCGATCTTGGGCACGGCCGCCTTCGCGCTCGCTTCGTCGGTCACGCCGTTGAGGATCGCGGCCATCTCCTTCATGTTGGCGGCCATGTCCTTCGCCACATCTTCCGCCGTCTCGCCGCCGCATCCGGTCAGGGCGGTCGCGATCAGCACGATCATGAGCATCGACTTCATCAGGTTACGCATGCGGAAACCAGAGCCTTTCGTCAATCTATCATGGGAATCAGGGGAGGGTGAAACGAACGGTGGAAAGCTGGCCACACGGCGAGCATACCGGAGCTGGTCGATGAGCGCATCGGGCCAATTGCGAACTCGCAACTCGGAATGCGCGATGGTCGCCGCTGACATCAACAACGACAAAACTGGTGCGAACCCCCATCGCCACCCTCCGACATCTTGATTGGTGGACGAAATCGATCTCCGCCGAGTCACCTCTGACGCTTCGCCAGCGCATCGATGGCCGTGGGCGCATAGGGGATGATGCAACCCTTGGACATCGGCCAATCCTTGTACAAGCCGATCTTTTCGCCAATGGCCATGGCACGCTTGCGATGCGCCGCATGCTTGATGCCGATGGCCATGAGCGCGTTGTTCATGGTCCATTGCGTCTGCGGCGGAGCCTTGGGCATCTCCTTCTCAATGCGATCGAGCAGGGCCTTCACATCGAGTCCTTCGCCACCCTGGTTGACCTTTGATGCCGTGAGGTTCCATCCGGCGCGGGCGGCCCAACCGTCCTTGTCCTTCATCCACTTCTCGCGCAGCGATTCCTTGTCGACATCGGCCAGTTCCTTCACGATGTACGAATTGAACCAGTCCGCCACCTGGAAGAACGTGGCTTCGCGGACCATCTTATCAATGTCCTTCGCGGAGAGTTCCTTCGGCTTCATGATGAGGATGGCCAGCAGCTGCGCATCGATGTTGCCGGTCTTCCACAAACCCAGCGCGAGGGCCTGATCCTTCTTGATCTTTGCGGCAAGCTTGCGGAAATCGCCCATCGCCACGCCGAACTGCTTCAAGGTGCCTGCGGGAATGCCATGCGGGGCCGGCTTGAGGTTGTAGGCCCGCCGCTTCTCATCACCCATCGACTCAAGTTTCGCAAGAGCCTCTTTGACATTCATGATGGCGGCGATTGTATCGGCGTGCGCCCGCCGGACGCCGCATGCGATGCCCATCGCCGGCGAAGTGTCACGGAACCGGTTGCCAGCCGTCGGCAGGATCAAAAGAGGCGATGCCTGCCGCCGCCGCGGCTGTGTCCTCGCCGAGGTCCTTCTGGTAGACGACGTCGCTGCGAGCCACGATGAAGCTCATGACGCCGGTTTCGTTGTATGAAGCCGGCCACGCGAGCAGCGCGTATCCACGGGTCATGACTCCGTTGTCATCAACGTAGTTCATCGCGCCGCCTTCGGCTCCCGGTCCCTGACTGGTCAGGATGCGGAAGTAATAGCCACGATATGGCTGCGTCCCCATCACGCCGCTTCGCAATTGCCCGTTGACGACCGCGCCTGCCACCAGCGGGCCCAATGGTGACATCGGCGCGTCCGCCGCGTCGGGCCAATACAGCCCGTCGCGTTTGCCCGGCGAACTTCGGATGACGGCCGCATAGGCGCGCATGCCGTCGCCGTCGGCATCCATCTCGTAGAACTCCTCCTGCGCTTCGACAAACGCATCCATGACGTCGATCAGGCTCAACTCGTTCTCGCTGATGGTTCGCGTGATGAGTTCGTTGACGCCTGCCGCGGTGTCGAAGTACCAGTAGGAACCATCGGGCGCGATCGGCGCGGGAAAGACCCAGTCTGATTCTCCCACCGCCAGCGAATACGTGCCGTCGTCGTTGGCGTTGAGCGCGTGATTCACGTCATAGGCGGCGACAAACACCTGGAGATCAATGTCGTCCTGCTCCTTGTCGCCGGAGCTGAGGCGCTCAAGATTCGGCCCCAAGATCTTGCGCAGTTCGTCTCGATCGGGTCGTCTTGCGCCTTCAACCAGCGCGTCGGCCGCGGCCTGCGGTGAATCGAACATCAACTGCGGCGGCGCTTTCTTCGCCGCCATCGCCGAATCACCTGAACTGTTGTGGCCATCTGAGGCGCAGCCGATGACGCCGATTGCGACAAGCGCAGCAAGCGCCATGGCGTTCACAATCGTGGCGAGAGTCTTCATCTGAGTGATTCCTGAAATCACGAGTGGTTTCGAATTGCTGATGACGGACGTATTCAGCCGCGGTTTGCCGGCCGCTTGTTGCCGGCGTTTCCGGTCCGGGCGGGCGCCGGGGCGTTGCGCTTGGCGGCGCCAGTGGAAAGGTTCGTTCCGCCTCCTCGATCGGGAGAGAAACCTCCGGGTTTGCTCTGCGCGGGCGCGGCCTTCGCCGCTGGTGACGCCGGCCGGGGCGATTCCGTTCGAGCCGGCGGCGACTTGAGCACGGGCGTCTCGCGCGTCTTTGGAGCGGCAGGCGTATTGGCCGGCCGTGGCGCGGGCGTGGTGGGGATGTTGGGTCTTGCAGCAGGCGTCGCCGGCCGATTGGCCGGTTTGATGTCGCGCGTCGCAGCAGCGGGAGACTGCCGCCCCGTGTTGGCGATCGTGCGATCAGGCACGCGCGTCTGGGCCGTCGTGTTTCCGGCTACGCCCTTGAAGCCGTTGAGCTTGTCCGCGCCGCCCGGCTTCTTGATGTCCATCGTGTTCGCCTTCTTCTCATTCGGCTGCCACCTGGTTCCTTCGCGCCCGATGTTGGCGGTGTTGCGGTCACCGCCCTGAACTTTGTTGCCGCTGTTGATGTTGATGTCGCCGGTCTTGATGTTGACGCTGTTGTCGATGTTGACCTTGTTCTTTCCGCCGTGATAGTGGCTGTGGCCCCATCCCCAGCCGACGTATCCGCCATGCCAATGACAGTGGTAATGGCTGTGGAAGCACGAGCCGACCATCACGCCCACGCCGAAGCCGATCGCGCCGGCGACGATCACCGTTCCCGGCCGCGGCGCAACGTACACCACTCTTGGGTTGTACACCGGCACGTAAATGATCTCGGGATTGGTCGGCTGGATGATGATGGTGGGGCCTTCCTTCACCACCGTCATCTGTTCGCCGCTCTTCAGGGCGCCGTTCTCCATCGCCTTGGCCCGTAGCGCCTGCACCGCCTTCATCACGTCGGTTGACTGCACGATGTACGCCTGCCCGACGGCTGTGATCCAGTCGATGTTCTCGGCAAGGAAGGCGACGAGGTCGGGAATCGTCGCGATCGACTGCACGGGTTCCTCCCAGCCCTGATCCGCGATCTTCTCCGGGTCGCCGCCGCGCGAGACATACGCGTTGGCGGCAGTGATTTCGCCGGGATAGATCGCAGCGGCCAGCACATTCGCCAAAAGTTCGTCGGGATAAAGAGCGATTGGCCCGAGCATCTCTTCGAGGTCGGCCTGGCTCACGCCTGATGCAGGCGCTTGCACGCTGACACTCGCCGCGCCGGCGAAAGGCGTCGGCGTCGCCGCCATCGTGAACGCGATGCAGATGATCGTCAGACCCGCCGGTGTGGGCAATCGCATGTTGGTGCTCCGTGCCTCACACTACCAAAGGCGGCACGTCTGGCCAAGTCGGCTCGAACCCGCGTTGATTGCGCACTCTGAACATTGGAGGTTTCGTGCTCTGGCGCCCGAGCCAGCGAGTTCAGCAATCGTGACGCCCCGTCTATTTCGCCACGAACATCAGCCACGGAGCGCCCAGCAGCAGGAACACCAACAGGCAGAACACCGTCGTGGCGAGGCCGAGGCGATAGAGTTCGCCCTGGGTGAGGTATCCGCTGCCGACGAAGATGACGTTCTGGCTGCCGCCCTGCGGCGTGAGCGTGGAGAAATAGCTGCTGGCGAAAAGCAGTGAGAAGGCCATCAGCGGCGCGCCGACGCCGGTGCGAATGCCGACATCAAGAAAAACCGCAAAGAGGGCCAGCACCTGCGCCGACTGGCTGACGAACATGTAATGCATCAGCACGTACAGGGTCATGAGCACCGCGTAGGCGACCGGCCAGGAG
>CAZCGB010000047.1:0-10746 GCA_964498045.1 uncultured Isosphaeraceae bacterium | reverse complement strand
ATCGAACAGTTGTCACCGGCGGCGCGACGCTTGATGTCAAAGGATCGACATCCGTCGCGCGGCGCAACCTGCAGTTGAGCGTGACGCAGGCTTCACCCAGCGCGGTGGTGTACGGCGCGAATCCGTCCACCACACCGGTGTTGCGCACATGGTCCGGCACGTCCTTTTCGGCGCCGAGCAACACGCTGAACATCGGAGGCCTGCCGCGATGGATCAACGTCGCCACCTGCCCCACTCGGAATGAGACCATGTTCGTCGCCAGCGACTCATCCAAAGACGTCAATGCGATGGTGTTCAACGGTTCGTCATGGGGCAACCTCATCGAACTTTGCACCGACATGGGCACCAAATCAGACCGGCCGCTTGCGGCGGCATACGAGCAGCTCTCCGGTGACGCGATCGTGGCGTTTCGCAAGGGCAGCGCATCGAGCATCTACTACCGAATCTGGAACGGATCAGCCTGGGGTTCGGAGCAGTCAACCACCGCCATGGGCAGCGGCGATCCGCGTTTCGTGCGCCTCATCGCCAAACCAGGCACCGACAAGATCATTCTGCTCTCGCTGGATGACAAAGACGACCTGACCGGCATGGTGTGGGACGGCAACGCATGGGGCAGCAAGGTGCTGCTCGACAGCGATACGTTTACGCACAGCGAGGAATGCATGGATGCGGCATTTGAATCGCTCAGCGGCGATGGACTGGTCGTGTGGAGCCGCAATGGGCAGGACACGCTGCGATATCGAACGTACACCAGCGGCGGCTGGGGGGGCGATACGACTGGCCCCAACGTTGGCGCGGAGACGCGCTGGGTGAAGCTGGCCAACGATCCATCAAGCGACAAGATCGCAGTCGTGACATTGGACGACGATTACGATGTCAACGGCGCGATGTGGACCGGGACAGCGTTCGGCAGCGCGACGGAGTTTGAGACGGGAGCAAGCGCCCGTGACAAACGCGCCATTTCCGTGGCCTTTGAACCAGCCGGCACGCGCGCCGTCGCGGTGTACTCGGAAGGCTCATCCACCTCGCCGCGATACCGCGTGTATGACGGATCGAACTGGTCGTCGGAACTCACCGGTCCAAACCTCAGCGACGACTTCGCGGCCTTCCAGATGGCTCCGATCGGCACGGGACAGACGATCCTGACGCTCGCGGTCACCAAGGGCGCAGACCGGCTCAAGTTCATGGAATGGAACGGATCATCGTTCGTCAACGCTGTCGAACTCGAGGACGATCTCGCTGCAAAGGACACGCACGAGGCGTGCATGATCGTCTCGCGCACGACGAGTTCAACCGCTGTTTCCGCCATTACCGCGGCGCAGCCTTGAACATTCGCTTGATTGCGGAGAGCATCTGGCGAGCATGAACGTCTCGGAATTCCGCAAATTGGCCTTGAGCATGCCCGAGGCCATTGAGAGCTCGCACTTGGGCACGCCGGATTTCCGGGCGGGCGGCAAAATCTTCGCCACGCTGTACGGCCAGACGAAGAATCAGGCGATGGTGAAGCTCACGCCCGTGCAGCAAGCTGCGTTCATCGCCGATCATCCCGACATGTTCGAGCCGATCAAGGGCGGCTGGGGACGGCAGGGCGCGACAGCTGTCAATCTCACCGAGGCGGACGAAAGCGTACTCCGCACCGCGCTCCGCACGGCGTGGCGCAACTGCGCGCCGAAGCGACTCCTTGATGACTTAATCTTCTCGCCCGCGCAAGCGCGCATGAAGCCGCGGAAAACCAGGAAGAAGAAGGGCGGGAAGTCGCCCTGACAAGGGCGGGAGCGTCGGCGCTCCTCCCCGCGACGCAGGTCCGGCCACGTCATTGTTCAATCGATCGAAGCCCGGGCAGGCCATCGATGCTGGCGGCGTTCTTGTTGCGCTGGTATTCGCGCATGCCTTCTTCGCCTTTGCGATTGGTTGAGAGCACGAGTTGATCGCGATCGCCGCGGTACTGGAAGAGCGGAACTCCGAAGCCGCAAGACTCGGCGATGCGCGCCACATCAAGGACGATGACCGAGCGCACCAGCATCGCGGGCGAAAAGGCGTGGATGACGTCGTTGAACTCGGCGTCATTCGGCTCGATGACGCGGCCTTTGCCATGCAGTCGCAGAATGTTCGGCTTGCCGTCGAAGGCGCAGAACATGATCGTCAGCCGCCCGTTCTCGCGCACGTGCGCCACGGACTCAATTCCGCTGCCGTTGTAGTCGAGGTATCCCACGCGCGTCGGGCTGAGGATGCGGAAGCAGTCCAATCCCTTCGGCGAGACATTGACGTGTCCCTCGGCGCTCAGCGGCGCTGAGGCGACGAAGAACATCTTCTGCGCGGCGATGAAGTCGCCCACGTGGTCGGTGATGGTGGTGAAGGTCGTGCCCATGATTGTGCGGAACTCTAGCGCGCGGCAAAACGACAGCCGCCTCCGTATGCACGGAGGCGGCTGCGATTGGTCGACAGGAACAACCGAGATCAGTTGCCGGCGCCATGGCCCTCAGCCGAGGCCGCGGCGGTGCCGGGCTGCCGGGTGAGCATGGTCTCCATCATCTTGTATTCCTTGCCGCTCTTGGGGTCGATGGTGTACATCGAAAGTGTGACGGCGTCCTTGCCGGTCCACTGCTCGACTTCGCGCATGGTGGTGGGCTTGTGCGTGATCGGGCAGGTGTAGCCGTAGGTCCACGTCATGGTCTTGCCGTCGGATGACATCTCGCCGGTGCCGTTCATGATGGTGGTGGACATGCTGTCGATCCACGAGCACTGGAAGGTCTTGGTGGTGTTGTCGTAGCCGTAGAGGCCTTCGCCCTTGAACATGCCCATGCCGGGGATTTCAGATTCGACCAGGCACCTGGTATAGCGGCCGTCCATCACGCCGGTGATGGTGGTGCTGCAGTTCACTTCCATCGGCGGGGCTTCCGGCGACATCCACATCTTCTCCTTGCCCTTCCACACGCCGATGGACTTGGCGAGATGCGCGTGCATCTCGCCGGGGGTGCCGGCTTCGATGCAGGCCTGCATGTCTTCAGCGCTCACGCCGGGGGGAAGCTGCATTTCGCCGGCGGGGGGCGTTGCCGGGGCCTTGGTCGAAGGCGCTTTGGCTGGCGGAGTCTTGCTCGCCGGAGGGGTCTGAGCGAAAGCGAGCGTGGCGGAAACGGCGGCAATGCCGACGATGGCGAAACAGCAAGGGCACTTCATGGGATTCTCCTTTGAGCTTGCTTCAACAGATGAATGGTGAGTCCGCGGCGGATCCATGCCGGCATGCGCCATGCGAGAGCGGGGCAGACGCGTCAAGGGCGGCGGGGGATCCAGTAGGACGCCGGGAAAAATCGGGTCGTGAAATCGCCGAACGAACCGGTGAGTATAGCTGTTGATCACGGCTCCGACATCGGAAGTCCACCCGGTATCATCCGATCCAACATGAACTGTCCAATCCATCGTCAGCTCACGGTTTTTCAGCATTTTCCGCGTATGCAGGCGAATGCTTCGATCTTCATATCTCTGCTGTTGGCGATGTGCGCGGCAGCGCCGGCCCAGGAATGGAAGCCTGTGCCGGGGCACATCATGACGCGCTGGGCGGCCGACGTCTCGCCGACGAGCGCGCATCCAGAGTATCCGCGGCCGACGATGGCGCGCGAAAAATGGCTCTCGCTCAACGGCCTCTGGGAATATGCGATCACCACGGCAACTGAGGCCACGCCGAGCGATCCCGCGAAATTCGACGGAAAGATCCTCGTGCCGTTTCCCGTGGAGTCTGCTCTTTCGGGAGTCGGACGGTCGTTGTCGCCCGATCAGACGCTGTGGTACCGCCGCACGTTTCGCGTTCCCGCGGCATGGCAGGAGCCGGAGATTCTGCTGCATTTCGGCGCGGTGGATTGGCAATGCGAAGTGCGGGTCAATGGCAAGTCCGTGACGACGCATCGCGGCGGATACGACCCGTTCAGCGTCAACATCACCGCTTTCCTCGATCGGGCCGCCGATAACGAAATCGTGGTCGTCGTGCGCGATCCGACGGACACCGGCGGACAGCCGCGCGGCAAGCAGGTGCTCAAGCCTGAAGGCATCTGGTACACCGCGACCAGCGGAATCTGGCAGACTGTTTGGATCGAACCCGTGCCGCGGCTCTACATCCAAGACATGCACGTGCGCGGGGATGTCGGCGGGCGGCGCATCGTCGTGGAAGTGCAGGGCAATACCGGCAAGCCGCCGCTGTTCACGGCGGAAGTGCTGATTGGTGAACAGTTGGTCGGCCGTGACGTGCCGCAGCTCGGCGCACCGGCGGTGATCGGCGTGCCCAACCTGCGTCTCTGGACGCCGGATGACCCGTTCCTGTACGACGTGCGGGTGTCGTTGATCGACGCTGATGGAACAAAGGACACCGTGCACTCCTACGTCGGCATGCGCGATGTCCGCGTCGGCCCCGACAAGGCAGGCGTGCAGCGCATCCTGCTCAATGGCCAGCCTCTCTTCCAGTTCGGCCCGCTCGATCAAGGCTTCTGGCCCGACGGGCTGTACACGCCGCCCACCGACGCCGCGATGAAGGCCGACATCGAGGCCGTGAAGAAGATGGGTGGCAACATGCTGCGAAAGCATGTGAAGGTTGAGCCGCAGACGTTTTATTCATGGTGCGACAGGCTCGGCGTGCTGGTATGGCAGGACATTCCCAGCGGCAACAACCCCGAGGAGCCAGCCGCGGATCGGGCGCAGTTCGAGACGGAAACCAAGGCCATCATTCACGCGCTGCGGAATCACCCGTCAATCATCATGTGGGTCCCGTTCAATGAGGGGTGGGGCCAGTTTGATACGCCGCGCATTGTGGACATGGTCATGCGCGAAGACCCGCGCCGGCTCATCAACAACGCCAGTGGATGGACGGACAAAGGCGTGGGCGATGTGATCGATGTGCATGCGTATCCCGGACCAGGCATGGCGCCTGCTGAAACAAAGCGTGCCAGCGTCCTCGGAGAGTTCGGCGGCCTCGGGTTGCCGATGGATGGGCACACCTGGGTGCAGAAGGACAATTGGGGATACGTCTCGTACAAGAACCAGCAGGAGCTCACCGACGCCTACGTCGCCCTGATCGACAACCTCAGTCCGCTGATCACGCAAGGGCTCAGCGCGGCGGTGTACACGCAAACCACCGATGTCGAGATCGAATGCAACGGCTGGATGACCTACGACCGTGCGCTGTTCAAGATCGATCCTGAGCGTGCGGCAAAGGCGACTCGCAAGCTCTTTGAACCACACGGCTCACTGCGCACGATCGTGCCGACCGCAGCCGGCGCGAGACAGATGTGGCGCTACACAACCACCAGCCCCGGCGATGATTGGGCGAAAGCAGACTTTGACGACAGCCAGTGGCAGGAGGGGGCCGGTGGTTTTGGAACCGGCGGCACGCCCGGCGCGACAATCGGCACCGAATGGAAATCCGCAGACATCTGGATTCGTCGATCAGTCGAACTCACCGCGAAGGACCTCGACGACGCGCAGCTTCTGGTACATCATGATGAGGATGCGCAGGTGTACATCAACGGCAAATTGGTGGCGACGCTGGACGGCTACGCCGTCGGCTACAACCTGGTACCACTGACAGGCGATGCGAAGAAGGTCCTGACTACGGGCCGCAACACCATTGCGATCCACTGTCACCAGACCAAGGGCGGCCAGTTCATCGATCTCGGATTGGCCCAGATCGTCAAGTGACCATTGCCGAACAGGATCTGCATGGGGACGGTGGCAACAACCCTGATTTGACTGTCAAACGTTTGTTTGATACGATTGTTTTACCCATGTCGATCACCACCGAAACAGCGGAAGCTGCTGACACAAAGCAACGACTGATTGAAGCGGCTGGCGAGGTGTTTGCCGAGCGCGGTTTCGCTGATGCGACGGTGCGGGACATCTGCCAGCGCGCAGGCGCCAATATTGCGGCGATCAATTATCACTTCCAGGGCAAGGAGCGTTTGTACGCCGCGGTATTGCGTCATGCGTACAGCGTCGCGCTGGAGAAGTTCCCGCCGACGCACGGGTTGTCGCCCAACGCCTCGCCGCGGCAACGGCTGCACGCGTTTGTTCGAGCGTTTCTTCTGCGCATGTTTGATGACGGCCGGCCAGCGTGGTTCGGTAAGCTGATCTCGCGCGAGATTCTTGAACCGACGAGCGCGCTGGATGAACTGGTCACGCTCTCGATTCGGCCGCAACAACTGGTTCTGCTTTCGATCATCGAGTGCATCGCACCGGGGCTGGATGTCGAAGACGCATACATGTGCCTCTTCAGCGTCGTCGGCCAGTGCCTGTTCTATCACCATTGCCGCACGGTGATCGAACGCACGCCCGTCGCTTCGATGTACAGCGTTGAGCGACTCGATCGGCTGGCAGACCACATCACGACGTTCTCGTTCGAAGCGATTCGTGCGATGAAGGCGGGGAGGGCTTCGCCATGAACCTTGTCGCGCTGCGCATGCTCATGGGCGATCGCGCCAAGTACATCGGCATCATCGTCGGCTTGATGTTCGCTTCGCTGCTCATCACGCAGCAGGCGGCGATCTTCGTCGGCCTCATGGCCCGCACGTTCGGTTTCGTCACCGACACCGGACTCGCCGACATCTGGGTGATGGATCCAAAGGTGCAGTTCATCGATGATCTCAAGCCCATGCAGGACACGATGATCCTGCGCGTTCGCGGCATCGAGGGCGTGGATTGGGCCGTGCCCCTGTACAAGGGCCTGCTCAAGGCCCGACTGCCTGACGGCAGCTTTCAGACATGCAACGTCGTCGGCCTGGATGACGCGACGCTGATCGGCGGCCCACCCGAGATGATCGAGGGATCGGTGGGCGATCTGCGCCGCTCGGAGGGCGTGATCGTTGATGATGTCGGCGCGGCGGGCAAACTTGCGCGGCCTGGACCGACGCCCACTTCACCGAAAATCCCGTTGAAAGTTGGTGATACGCTGGAAATCAACGATAATCGCGCCGTGGTGGTGGGCATTTGCCGCGTATCGCGCACGTTTCAAAGTCAGCCCGTGGTGTACACGACGTATTCGAGGGCGATGTCGTTCGCCCCGCGCGAGCGCAAGCTGCTCGCGTTTGTCCTGGTCAAGGCGCAATCCGGGGTCGATCTTGCGCAAATGTGCCAACGCATCAACGATACCACCGGACTGGCCGCGTACAGGCGCGACGACTTCAAGTGGCTCACCGTCGGGTACTTCCTGAAGTACACGGGCATTCCCATCAACTTCGGCATAGCGGTTGTCCTTGGGTTTCTGGTCGGCACCGCCATTGCCGGTCAGACCTTCTACAACTTCACGCTGGATAACCTCCGGCATTTCGGTGCGCTCAAGGCGATGGGGGCCTCCAACCTCATGCTCACGCGCATGATCTTGCTGCAGGCGCTGATCGTCGGATTGGTCGGCTACGGATTGGGGGTCGGCGCGGCGTCGCTGTTCGGACTGGTCACGCGCAACAGCGAACTCGCGTTCTGGATGCCCTGGCAACTGCTGGTGATCAGCGCCGCGGCGGTGATGATCATCTGCACACTTTCGGCGGTCATCAGCCTTTCGAAGGTGATCCGGCTGGAGCCCGCCATCGTGTTCAAGGGATGATCCGCCCGCAGCCTAATTGAGCGTAAGAAGGATTCAATGGTCGCAACGCCTCACAACCCGGTTCCCTCGCTCGCCGTGCACTGCCGCGGCGTCACGAAGACCTACGGCGCGGGCTCAAGCGCCGTGCAGGCGCTGCGCGGGATCGATATCGATGTGCATACCAACGAATTGTTGATGCTGGTCGGCCCTTCTGGCTGCGGCAAGACCACGCTTATCTCGGTCATCGCTGCGATTCTTGACCACGATGACGGCGACTGCCGTGTCTTTGGCGAGGACCTCTCGAAGATCTCTGGACGCGAGCGTACGCGTTACCGCGGCGAGACCATCGGGTTCGTCTTTCAGCAATTCAACCTGCTGCCGAGCCTGACCGCCGCGCAGAATGTGGCCGTGCCGCTGCTGATCCAAGGTGTGAACAAACGTGCCGCGTTCCGCCGTGCGAAGGAGATGCTTGATCGCGTCGACCTTGGCGAGCGGGCCGACAGCATGCCCACGCAGCTTTCCGGCGGGCAGCAGCAGCGCGTCGCGATCGCGCGATCGCTCATTCACAATCCGAAGCTGATCGTGTGCGACGAGCCGACCAGTGCGCTTGATCACGACACCGGTCACAAGGTCATGGAACTGCTGCGAGATGTGGCTGTCGCGCCCGATCGCAGCCTGGTCATCGTCACGCACGATGCCCGCATCTTCGAATTCGCCGACCGCATCGCGCGCATGGATGACGGCCGCATTGTGGAAATTGAACGTGTTCCCGCATCAGTCAGTCATTGAACGACCGTGAGATCGGAGTTCGTCATGTTTCGCAAATACGTCTTGTCCATTCTTGCATTCGCCGGATTCCTGCTGGCGTTGTACACCGTGATGGCCGGCAGCAAGCCGATTCCCGCCGCACCGCCGGTGGCGGAGCCAGCACGCTCGCCATTTGATCGTCAGGTCGCCGGTGCGGGCATCGTCGAGGCGAGCACGCGCAACATCGAAATCGGCGCCCCGGATCCGGGGCTGGTGATGGAGGTGCTGGTGGAGGCGGGTGACGGCGTGAAGAAGGATCAACCGCTGTTCAGGCTGGATGATCGGCAGCTCGCGGCGCAGCTGGTCGTGCGCCAGGCCGCGCTCGCTGCATCGCAGGCGCAGCTGGAGAAGCTCCTGGCGTTTCCGCGGCCCGAGGACATTCCTCCTGCGGAGGCGAAGGTGAAGGCCGCGTCGGAGACGCTGGAGGATCTGAAGTCTCAATTGGCGTTGTGGGAGAGCATCGCTGATCCGCGTGCGGTGGTGAAGGAGGAGTTCGATCGCCGCAGGTTCGCGGTGCGCATCGCCGAGGCGCGATTGATCGAGGAGCAGGCAACGCTGGACCTGCTGAAGGCGGGGTCATGGAAACCGGATGTCGACATCGCCCGGGCGGAAGTCGCGGCCCGCGAAGCCGAAGTTCAGCAGACGCAGATCGAGATCGATCGACTCACCGTGCGCTCGCCCATCGACGGTCAGGTGCTGCAATTGAACATCCGCAAGGGCGAGTACGCATCGTCGGGCGCGCTTCCCACGCCGCTGATTGTCGTGGGCAACGTCGACGAGCTGCACATTCGCGTGGATGTGGATGAGAACGATGCGTTGCGCGTGAAGTCTGACGCCAAAGCCGTCGCGTTCGTGCGCGGCGATTCGCGGAAGAAGGTCCAACTGCAATTCGTGCGCTTCGAGCCGTACGTCGTGCCGAAGCGATCGCTGACTGGCGCGAGCACCGAGCGCGTGGATACGCGCGTGTTGCAGGTGATCTACCAGTTCAAACGCAGCGATCTGCCGGTGTACGTCGGCCAATTGATGGATGTTTCCATTGACGCCGCCGAGTAGTCCGGCGTGGGCGTAGACGCCCGCATGCGACCCGGCTACACTTGCCGCTCGAAAAGGCCGGCCGAGTACCCAAGTGGCCAACGGGGTCTGACTGTAAATCAGATGGCATAGCCTACGTAGGTTCGAATCCTACCTCGGCCATTTCAGCGGTCATCGCCATGCCCAACACGGCCGATGACCGGCGACAATCCAAGGTTCCGATGCCTTTCCATCGGGGTGTAGCTCAGCTTGGTAGAGCGCTTCGTTCGGGACGAAGAGGCCGTAGGTTCAAATCCTATCACCCCGACTGTTTGAAAGACGAAGCCCTTCGAGATCATGCATCGATGGGCTTTCTTCTTTGAATGGTCCAGACGTTGACTCTTTGATTTGTCTGGGAGATCGGGATGAACTGGAACAGTCGGATTCGGCAGACCCACCGCTGGCTCGGCGTGATCTTCACGCTTTGCGTCATCGCCAACATCGTTGTGATGTCCGTGCGACCTGGTCAGCAGCCTCCGGATTGGGTGACGTACTCGCCTCTGTTGCCGCTGATGTTGCTCTGGTGCAGCGGCATGTACCTGTTCGTTCTGCCGTATGCCGTCAAGTGGCGCAGCGGGCGACGCACCGAAACATGAGTCATTCGTTGGAGAGATCGCCATGGCCAGCAGAACGACCACGAAATCGACGAAGGTTGCCTCCCTCCGCGCAAGCGCGCCGAAACCTGTGTCGGCCATCCGTTTCAAGGCGACGCTGCTGCGGCCAAAGGAGGATGCCGGGTCGAAAGCCGCGTCATGGACATTTCTGGTCCTGCCGAAGGAAGCCAGCGCGAAGCTACCCTCGCGGAGCATGGTGTCCGTTGAAGGCACGCTCAATGGCTCGGCTTTTCAAGCCACGCTCGAACCTGATGGCCGTGGAGGCCACTGGCTCAAGGTGGACCAGAAGTTGAGAAAAATGGCAGGCGCGGAAGTGGGAGAGGTTGCCGCTTTGGAGATCGCGCCGCTGACTCCCGAGCAGGAACCGGAACCCAGCGTGCCGACTGATCTGCGGAAAGCCCTCGCAGCCGCGCCGACGAAGGCGCGAGAAGTGTGGTCGGATATCACGCCCATCGCGCGTCGGGATTGGATTCACTGGATCACCTCCGGCAAACGAGCGGAGACCCGTGCGCTTCGCATCGGCAAGGCCTGCGACATGCTCGCCAAAGGCAAGCGACGAGCGTGTTGCTTCGATCGCTCTGGGATGTATGACAAGAGCCTCAGCTGTCCCGTTGCAGACGACGAGTCGCTGCCGTGAATCCACCGGCATGAATCGCTGAAGATATCATCTGCAACCTTGAGCAACATTGCTTCCTC
>CAZCGB010000046.1:0-10868 GCA_964498045.1 uncultured Isosphaeraceae bacterium | reverse complement strand
CCTGCGGGTCAAGCAGGTTCACCCCCGTGTCGGTGGAGATGGACCAGTTGTTGTGCTTGCCCGAGCCGTTGACTCCCGCGAATGGCTTCTCGTGCAGCAGGCACCGCAGCCCATGGTGGGGAGCCGTGGTTTCCAGCACGTGCATCATGACCATCTGATGGTCGGTGGCGACGTTCGCGTTCTCGAACACTGGCGCGACCTCGAACTGTCCTGGCGCGACTTCATTGTGTCTCGTCGCGACCGGCACGCCGAGCTCAAACAGACGCTGCTCCACTTCATGCATGAACGCCAGCACGCGCTCTGGAATCGCGCCGAAATAATGATCGTGCATCTGCTGGCCCTTGGGCGATGCTGCTCCGATGAGCGTGCGCTCGCAGATCATCAGGTCCGGCCGGCGCGCGAAGAGTTCGTCTTCGATCAGGAAATACTCCTGCTCGCAGCCAAGCGTGGTGATGACCTGCGACACGCCCTTGTCGGTGCCGAAGATCTTCAGGATTCGCAGGGCCTGCTTGCTCACCGCGGCGATGGATCGCAGCAGCGGCGTCTTCTTGTCGAGGGCTTCGCCGGTCCAGGAGACGAACGCCGTCGGGATGCACAGCGTCGCGCCTTCATCGGTGCGCAGGATGAACGCCGGGCTGGTGGCGTCCCACGCGGTGTAGCCGCGGGCTTCATACGTGTCGCGGATCCCGCCGGAAGGGAACGAAGAAGCGTCGGGCTCGCCGCGGATCAGCGCGCTGCCGCTGAACTTCGCGATCGCGCCGCCTTCGCCGTCGGGAACCATGAATGCGTCGTGCTTCTCGGCGGTCTGTCCGGTGAGCGGCTGGAACCAGTGGCAGTAGTGCGTGCAGCCGTGCTCCAAAGCCCAGTCCTTCATCGCGCTGGCGACGGTGTTGGCGATGGCGGGGTCCAGCGGCAGGCCGCGCTGCATCGTCTGCACGAGTTTGTCGTGCACGTCGGCGGGCAGGCGCTTGAGCATCGTGTCGCCGGTGAAGGTCAGGCAGCCGAAGTCGGAAGCGTCGTAGCCCATGATGCCGAACTGCTGCGCCGTGTGCGGTTTGGACTCGGCGGCGGGCGCGGCGGCGTTGGGCTTACTGCGAACAGCGGTCATGGTTGGCCTCTCTGAAAATCGCGATTGATTGGAAACTGCGGCGAAGTGCGGAAACACCGATAGCGGCGAGCGAGGGTCCGGCGAACAACATCGATCGTGCGGAATGCTGATTCAAGGCGCGGGGAACGATGCTGCCAACAGTTATCGGCAGCAGACATCATTGTCTTCATCGTAGGTTCTCTCGCAAGCGATCACCCAACCCATGCCACAAGATATGGGAAAAATCCCGCCCTGAACCACTGTATGCAGTGGTCTTGTGCATAACCTGTCAAATACATTCGGATCGTTGCACGTCGCAGTTCTATTGAACGCTGGCACGCCAGTTAGGACCCAATCCCGTGGCAACCCCAGAGACGAACGCCGCAGCTGCTTCCACAGCCTTGGCTTCGCCTGCCTCGGTCATGCGTCGCACCAGCGCGCTGCCGACGATCGCCGCATCGGCGATGCGCGTGACTTTCCGAACATCCTCAGCGCTCGAGATGCCGAAGCCCACCGCCAGCGGCAGCGATGTGTGTCTGCGAATCAGTTCGATGCGCGATTTCAGCGAAGCTTCATCGACTGATGCGCTCTCGCCGGTGATGCCGACCCGGGCCAGCACGTAGACGAAGCCGCTGCACAGATTCACGATGCGCGCGATGCGCTCTTCGCTCGTGGTCGGCGCGATCAGCAGCGTGAAACTGAGTCCGTGCAGTTTCGCAAGGCCCGACAGAGGCACTGCGGCGTCAAGATCGACATCGGGCACGATCAGGCCGTCGAAGCCCGCCGCCGCGGCTTCGCAGACGAAAGATTCGGCGCCCACGCGCGTGATGATGGAGTCGGTGACCATTGCGACGATGCCGGCGTTCACGTTTGGCCGCGCGTCCCTGACCACATCAAAGATCGCGCGCGGGGTCACGCCCCTGAGCAGCGCGTGGTGCATGGACTGGGCGATCACAGGCCCATCGGCGATCGGATCGGTGAATGGAAAGCCGATCTCAATGATCGATGCGCCGGCCTGCTCCAAAGCAGGCAACGCCTCTCGCGTTGCCCGCAACGAAGGGAAGCCACCGGTGATGAAGGGAATCAGCGCGGGGCGGTGGGTTTCAATGATGGCGGGAATACGGGACAATGGCGGGCTAGGGGGGATGGGGGCAATTGCAAGTGCTGACGGGCTTTGTCAGGCGGATCCGGGATTGCTTTGAATCCAATTGCGACTTGACTCCGGGCTTCAGGCCAGCGGCATGCTACGCCGCGCGCATTGGTGAACTCACTTGCTCCCTTTGGGTCCGCCGGCGTCAATGTACTTTCGTCTCATCGCGTCCGTAAGGTCAACGTCCAAGATGTTCGCGAGCGTCGTGAGCCAGGCAAGCACATCGGCGAATTCCTCACGGAGATTGTCGCGGTCGCCATCGCCTCGCTGCTGCTTGCCGATGGCATGGGCGAGTTCACCCACTTCCTCGGAGAACCAGAGGAATGTGGCGGGCGCGCCTCGAGCGGAATCCGTTGCGAAGTACCGATCGCGAATCAATTGCTGCATTTCAGCGATGAGCATGCGCACAGAGTAGCAGGGGCGTGTCCGATAATCCCGTGCCGGAGGGAATCTTGGGAGTGTGTGCGAAATCGCGCGCACGACCGCCGCGCATCATCGAAGTGCGTGGCATATTCGTGATCGAGCATCGCGCTCAGCGCAGGCGTGCCTGCCGCGCGTTGTTCTTGCTCGGTGTTTGTTTCATTCGCATTTGGGAGACATGCGAAATGTCCGACTTCGTCGCGGCCAGTTCCGGCTGGCCGCCGATTGACTTCTTTGGCCAGCGCGCTGAAGGTGAGAAGCCTCTGGCGCCAATGGCTGCGCCCCACCGCATCATCGTTGATGCCACCGACTTCACATGTGGCGACCATGTGCTGAGGCTCTTCGAACAATGCCGACGCCACTTCCGGGAAGGCGGTCGGCATGTGGTCATCGATCTGCATTCCGTCACGCGCGCGGACACGAAGATTGTCGCGTGCCTGGTTGCGCTCTACCAGATCGCCCGGGCGGCGTCGGGAAAACTCGAAGTGTGCCTGTCGCAGGCCGTGGTCGAGATCGCCAGCATCTGCCGACTCGATGCGCTGGTGCGTGAGCTTTCGTCAGAGACCTAGGTCGCCGTGCTTCACATCATCATGGCGCGCGAGTCGAAGCCTCGCCACGCGTGCCACGCCCTGGATCGCCAGGCTCGCGCGTCTTGAGCAATGCGGCAAATTCATTGAAGGTCTTCGCGCGCATGGCGGCTTCCCGCAAAGTCGTGTTGAGGAATGTGCGGGAGATGTCGGCGAGAATCTCCAATTGCGCGCCGTCATCCTCGGCAGCGGTGAGGATCAGGAACACCATGCGCGAGCGATCGCCATCCGGTGCGTTGAATTCAATGCCTTCCTGCGAGAATCCCACGCATACCACAGGCCTGATGATGCCGTGAAGCCTGGCATGGGGCACAGCCACGCACAAGCCGAGGCCGGTGGGCATCATGCGTTCGCGTTCGAGCGCCGCGCCTTCAATCGCCTCGGCGGGAAGGCCGGTGATTCCCGCGGCGAGTGTCGAGAGTTCCCGAATCGCCTGCTCGCGCTCGATGGCCCTGAGCGGGTTCACGTAGCCGCGCGGATGCAGGTGATCGACGAATCTCCGCGCCACTTTGCGTCGCAGGATGCGCTGCATGATCGAACCGCTCATGATGCTGGTGACAAGGGCCATGATCACCAGCGCGACGAACATGGGCTTGGTGATGACGCCCGCCTGCAGCGCGAGCGAGCCGAGAATGATCTCCATCGCGCCGCGCGAGTTCATGCCGAAGCCGATGGCCCACGACTCGCGCCAGCCGAGGCCGGCGAAGCGCGCACCGAGCCCGCAGCCGATGACTTTGCTGACGATGGCGATGAGCAGAACTGAAACAACCAGCACCCCGTCGAAGTTGGCGATGAAATTGAGTTGCAGGCCGATCGAGGCGAAGAACAGCGGCGCGAAGACGGAGGAGACGAACTGCTCGATCATGCTGCGGGTCTTTTCGCGCAGGTGCTGCGAGTCGCCGATGGCGACGCCGACCATGAACGACCCGAACACCGCGTGCACGCCGATGCCCTCGGCAAACGCCGCGCCGAAGAACGCCAGCGAAAGCGCGAACGCCAGCACGCCGCCTGGCCAGGTCGCCTTTGCCTGCAGCCAGGGAAGCACACGATCGATGAGCCAACGGCCGATGGTGAGCATGAAGACGACATAGCCAAGCGTCATGGCGATGGTGAATGCGACGCTGGTGTCGGCTGCGCCTTCGGGGCGGATGAAGCCCAGCAGAATCGCGAAGATGATCCAGCCGGTGAGGTCATCGAAGATCGCCGCGGCGATGATCACCATCCCCAAGTCGGTGCGGTAGAGATTGAGGTCCATCAGCGTCTTGGCGATGACCGGCAGCGCGGAGATCGACAGCGCGGTTGCGAAGAACAACGCGAAGAGCGTGGGTGTGATGTGGGCTTCGCGGCCGAGCGCGTCAGGCGCGATGTACGCCGCCGCCAATCCGATGGCGAACGGCGCGATGATGCCGCTGATGCTCACCGCGATCGCCTCCCGACCCTGACGGAAGATGCGCGAGAGATCGACTTCCATTCCCGCGGCCAGGAGGAACATCACCACCGCGACGGTGCCGATGCCCTTGAGCACCAGCGTCGCCGGCCCCTGCTCGGGGAACAGCCACGCCATCGCGGTGGGGGAGATCTGGCCGAAGACGGTCTTGCCCAGCACGATGCCCGCGATGATTTCGCCAATGACCGCAGGCTGCCTCAGGCGGGTGGCGATTTCGCCAAAGATCCGCGCCACGGCCAACAATGTGCCGAGGCCGAGAAGGATGACGGTGATGTCGTGATGTGTCAGTGCTTGCACGGGCGGCGTATCTTATGAGCCCGTCCATTCTCCGCACGCTCGGCCCAGGCCGATCTGGAACCTTCATGCGACGATCCCGCTTCTTCGTACTGTGCGTTGCGATGTGCGCGATTCGCGCACAAGCCTTCCCATTCACGTCCGACCGTGTTGGCGAACTGCCACCTATATTTCAGGGCCCGTTTGAACTGCGGCAATCTCTCGCCTTTCACGTGGTCAATCAGTCAGGTGATGCGTTCGCAATCAAGCTCAGCTGGCGCGATGAGCAGCGCCGGGAAATGGACAGTCCGATTCTCGTGCGCGTCTTCGACCCGGATGAGCACATGCTGGTTCATCAGGATGAGCCTGGCGAGAAGGGCGGGCCGATCGAGCAATCCACGACGATCCAGGTCCCCGCGAGCGGGTCGGGCGTCTATCAGGTCGCCATCACGGGCTTCAATGCAGCGATTGACTTCGCCACTGAACCTCAATTGTCGTTTGGACTCTTCGGCTATCCATTCCTCGCCTGCCACGATCGGCAATTCGCCAACGCATTCGTGTACCTGCCGCCGGGACTGGATTCAATGTCCATTCGCTCGGGCGAGCAGATGCAGTCAGTGACGCTGCGCGACGAGGCCGGCGCACAGTTGCTGCTCGTCAACGGCGTCGGGGGCTCAAGCGTCAAGTTGCCAGAGGTTGGCGGGCACGTCTGGCGGCTCTCTGCCGTTGCGAATGGAATTGGCACCATCAACTTCGCAGGCAATCCCATCGTGCTCTGCCCAGATGACGCAAGCGCTCGGGCGATTCATGCCAGCGTCGATGTGCTGGATGACGGCACGATCTGCTTCCACAAGTTTCAGGTCCGAGCGCATGAGATTCTCCAGCGATATCGAGCAATGCCTCCGTCGGCCTTCGCGGTGAAGCCGTTGGTCATGGTGCGTCAGAAGCAGGCTTGGCTTGCCGATCCCGTGCGAAATCAACTGCTGCTCGGGTCATACGGGGTGTTCAGCGGATTGGATGTGTCGCTGGCCGAGCAGGTTGTGGATGGCGCATCGCCGTGGTTCGGCTGCATCCATCCACCGCGTGATGAACAAGGTGGACTTCGCGCGGAGAATCCATGGACGACCTGCGACCGACTCGGGCAGAACCGGGCTGCACCGACGATCGCAACGCTTGCGGCGGTGCACAGCGTTCATGCGCCGTTCAATCCCCTTGCGGGCGACGAAGCGCTGCGCAACCGAATCGCCATCGCGGCGCTGCAGGAAATGATGATGCTGCGCGAGCATGAGATGCCGTTCCAGGAAATCGATGAATATCAGGGCGGGGAGCGCGCGTTTACCTTCGCGCGCAGCACGCTGGCATTTCCGCTGGTGGTGAAGGAACTTCCGGAAGATGTCCGCGCCGTCTGGACCGAAGGCCTTCGCCGCTGGGTCGATCACGAGTCCATAAGCCAGGTGTGCCTGACCGCCAATCAGTGGACGTTCATCATCCGTGCGTTGCAGCAATTCGCCGAAGGCGTGGATGATCCCTGGTACGCCGCGCTTGTGCAGCGCCATGTTCGATGGCTGCTTTCGCGGACCTACTACGGCTTTGGATTCATGCCCGCAGGGTATTTCATGGAGTCCGGACCCGATGCCACGTACAACGGAATCAGTCTTCACAACCTCGGCTGGGTGCTGCGTCGCACGAACGACCCGAATCTGAAGGATGCGTTGCGATCGGCGTACACGCTCTTCAACCACACCGTCGCGCCCGAGCCATCACCCAATGGCGCCACGTGGATTGGCGCGACGAGTTTCTGCTCGCGCACGCCCAACGACTGGAGCAAGCCGCAATTCACCGCTGGCGTGTGCATGGTCTCAGGCGAAATCGCCGAAGCATCGCCGCTGATCGGTCATGCGTGGCTCTCGCAGGCTCCGCCAATCGACGCTGCCATGCTGCGTTTCGCCGAACAGCAGACCACAAGCATGCTCGCAAGCCTGGATCGCCAGGCGTTCTCGAAACTCACCGAGCGTGTGCTCACAGATGCCGGCGACATCGGTTTCGCCGCCTGGCAGACATTTGCCGACAACCCGCTGCGCGCCCGCCTTCCAATGCTGGAATCGGAATCCTTCACACGTGTCTTTGGGGACGAATTCATGTGCGTCCGCAGGCCGTCGTACTACGCGTTCATCTACGCCGGCTCGCCAATGGCCGAATGGCAGAAGGTGCATCGCGAGGCCAACGCGCGGAAGCAGTATCCGCGGAACGGCGGCGGTCTGTGCATGTTTTGGTCACCTGCTTTCGGTACGTCGCTCGTGAGCAAGAACTGGTCTGCGTACGCGTCGCAGTGCGTCATCGCAGAGCGTGATCGCGGCGCAGGTGACGCCGACTGGGAGGATTACTGGTCCGTGCAACCCGAATTCGATGCCGATCGTGCGCTCGCGACCATTTCCTCCACAATTCTGAACCAGCCCATGCACGTGCGACGCACGGTGATGTTTCTTGAAGACGCCGTTCGTTGCGATGTGCGGCTCACGATTGATTCGAGGCCCAATGCCGCGATCGTGTGGGAGTGTTTTCCATACTCACTTGAGAAAGCCAGACCGATGCATGTCGCGCTGCTGAACGACAAGGGAGAAGTCGTCTCCAATGGTCCGGCATCAGGCATACTCTTTAGTGAGGGCGGCGCGTCAGCCCACCTTGTTGCCTTCGCACAACCTCGTGTTTGTGATGTCGGTGTAGAAGACACGACCGACAACTACGGCGGCGCGCGACGTCACGGACGAGTGCTCGCCGAGATTCCCGACGCATCGCAACCCGGGCAGACACGGGTGCGATGGCTCATGCAGGTGGTTACCGGCGATGTGAAGGCTGCAATGGCCGCAGCCCTGCGGGCGCTTCACGCGCCGGATCCGGAATGATCCCGACATTCACCGCGAAGTTGTGTGGGATATGCGCTGTAGGAAAACGCTCTCACGCGCTTCTGGTGCGCGTCGCTGATTCCATCTGCGCGGTGTGCCGATAAGCATGGTGTGCATTCTGCGACTCGCCCAATGTGAAGCAGGAGGCACCAAAAAGCGATTGGCATTTGGAGTGAGGATCATGAGCATTCGTCCCCAACGTCGGTCTCTTCGACCAGACGCCGATCGACGCAATCGCCGCTGGCATGCGTGCGGCGTGCGCTTCATCATCGCCATTGCGGCGACCCTTGCGCTCGCGTCTGTCGCACGCGGCGGCGGAAATGCCGAGTGGCCGGGCGTCTATCGGCTCAGCCATGTGCTGACGTTCTATGTCGTCAACGATGCCGCCTCTGATTTCAATGTCACGATTCGATGGATCAGCACGCGGCGAGCGCAGTCAGACACGCCCGTGATGGTGCGTGTGCTCGGCCCTGACGAGAACATCGTTGCCCGTCATATTGACCCTGGACTGCAGACTCCTGGCACGCCGAGTTGGACTGAGTTCACAGTGCCAGTCACGGCAAGCGGTGGGGGCGTGTATCAGGTCATTGTCACCGGTGCGGAATGCACGATTGATTTTGACATCTCACCAACGCTTGCCTGGGGTGTTTATGGCTACCCGTTTCTCACAGGAACGAATCACCTGACAAGCGCTTACATTTACCTTCCGCCCAAGCTCCCGTTCCTCATCGTTCAGTGCCAGAGTTCGGTTTCCAACCTGCGGTTGACTGACGCCGACGGCGTGACCCGGATCAGCATCTCCGGCAACAACGCTGGGGGCTCTTGCACACTGCCCGACGCCGTCGATCAGATTTGGCATCTGGAAGCAACCGCGCCCAGCGAGTTTGGAGTGACCTTCGGTGTCGCGCCCATCATCGTCTGTCCGGATCAGGCCACCGCGATGGCGATCAAGGCCAGCGTCGATGTGCTGAGCGATGGCACGGTGTGCTTCCACAAATTTCAGATCGCCGCACACGACCTTCTGCAGCAATATGCGCAGATGGATCCATCGGCGTTCGCCGTCACTCTGCCGAATCTCGCGGAGGATTCGCCTCAGTGGATCGCCGATCCGCCGAGGAACAGTCTTCTTTTGGGAAGTTATGGCGTCTTCTCTGCGCTTGCCGCGACGCTTGCCGAACAGAATTGCGATCCCCAAAGCCCATGGTTTGGCAGTATTCGTGCGTGGCACGACGCACAGGGGTTGGAGCGACCCAATCCATGGACGACGTATCACCGGCTGCAGTTGACCGATCCTGCGCCCGGCATCAGCATCCTCGCTGCGGTGCATGGCGCGGAAGACCCGCTCAACCCGCTCTATCACGATCCTGTCTTGCGTAACCGAATCATCATCGCGGCGCTGCGCCAATGCATGATGATTCGAGAGCATGAACAGCCCGAGCCCATCAATAACGGGTACGACGGCGGAGAAACCGCGTTCAATTTCGCGCGGATCATGCGTGCATTTCCATGGGCAGTGCAACAGTGCCCGGGCGACGTACAGGTAATCTGGACAGCGGCCATGCGCCGATACGCCGATCACATGGCGCTCGCCGCGGTGCCAGAGATCGCCAATCAATGGTCGTTCATCATGATGGGGCTGCAGAGCTTCGCGCGTGGCACTGGCGAGCCGTTGTATCGCGACTTCGTCAATACGCAGATCAATTGGCTGCTGCAGCGCCGCAGGTTTGGATACGGCGCAATGCCCGCCGGCTACTTCACCGAAGGCGAAGGACCCGACGCCAGCTACGCGGGAATCAACATGCACTTCCTCGCGTGGCTGAGCGAGGATGCAGATCACGCCGCGCTGAAGCAGGCGGTCATCAAATCCTTTGAGTTCTACAACCACACAGTCGCACCGGAACCCGCCCCCAACGCCGGCCGCTGGCTCGGCGTTTCGTCATTCAATCA
Organism: uncultured Isosphaeraceae bacterium; assembly: GCA_964498045.1. Taxonomy (GTDB): domain Bacteria; phylum Planctomycetota; class Phycisphaerae; order Phycisphaerales; family SM1A02; genus DATKJG01. Next base: position 1,054 of record CAZCGB010000046.1, on the reverse strand, counting down.
TCGAAGGCCGACCGACTGGACTGCTCCACAGTACACCGCTGGCGTGGGCATACTCGCTGACGACAGCGCCGATGCCGCTGTCATGCTTGGACGATCGTGGTTCCCCTGGCGTCCTCCGCGAAACCCAGCCGAATCGCACGCTCAACAGCTCGATGTGCAGAACATGCTCGAGTATTTCAACAGCGATATCTACGATGATCCGAACATCGGCCCTTGCATTCTGGAAGGGCCCATGATTCCCATGGCCATCTGGGAACATTACATGGGCGCACCGGTCGCGAATCCGCAGTTGCCAATGAAAGCGTCAGATCGTTTCACGCGCAAGTTCGGCGACGAGTTCCTCGCGGTGCGCCGTCCGTCGTATTACGCGTTGCTGTACTGCGGCAAGACCTATGACCCTATTCGTCAGCCGCAGCGGCCGGTCGATCCCAACATTCAGTACCCGCGCAACGGCGGCGGTCTCAGCATGCTCTGGTCGCCGAAGTTCGGCTCTTCAATACTCGCCAAGAACTGGTCCGCTTACTCATCCAACGCCTTGATCGCCGTCAAAGGCGCGAACACGTATTTCGAAGACTATTGGTTGACGTCCGGCGCGCTCGCGCCGGCCCAGTCGCGCGCCACGATCAATGGCAAGCTCACCGACGGCAAGACCGCCTTCCGAAGGCAACTCAACTTCGCGGAGGATCGAATCACCTGCGACATTCGCATCCAGCCGCAGCAGGCGGTGACGTTCAACAAGCTGTGGGAGTGCTTCCCATATCCGCTGGACAAGCCCGACGCCATGACGGTGACGCTCTACGATTCCCAAGGCAAGAAGATCAACGGCAACAACAAAGTGGCTTCGGCGATCGTCTTCAGCACCAGCGCCAACGAAGTTCATGTGATTGCGTTCAACGAACCGCGGCGATGCGAGTTCGGGAGCAACCACAGCGTCGATCTCTACGGCGGAGCGCATGACTATGGCCGCGTGCTGTCCGCGTTGCCCAAGGAATGGAACGCCAACCAGGTGCGCACGGTGAAATGGACGGCCCGCGCGGTGAACAAGAACCAGATC